>NZ_JBKJHD010000015.1:0-92348 GCF_046613695.1 Flavobacterium sp. RHBU_24
GGGCTGCCCGCCCGTAATAACCGGGTCGATCTCATCAAGGTCAAACAAGCCCTGGCCCGGGGTTTCCTCACAGGCATAGAATACAGGGCTGCCCAAATCAGCAAGCGGCAGCGGGTTTACGATAAGCTTAAAACTGCCCGTGTCCGAACAGCCGTTCACTGTTTCTACACGTACCCATATCGTTTGCTCATCCTCAGTGTTCTGGAATGACGATGGGTTGGTAATCGCGTTCTGGCCCAGCTGCGCATCACCGTTATCCGTATAATACGTTACCGTGTCCGTAGGGTCAGACGTAGCCTCAGCATTCTTGCTCGTTAAATCAAATGTCTCAACGCCGTCCTGCGCAGGGGCAGTGTCGTCGCAGACTACATAGTCGGAAAGGGTGGGGATAACAGGGTGCGGGTTTACCAGTAAGTCAACAGGGCCTACGGAGTAGCAGTTACCGCTAACGCCGGTAGCCACGACCCTTACATATATAGTAGCATTTGTACTGGTATAATTATTAAGGCTAGTAATCTGACCGGCAGTTCCGCCTGCGTCGGCGAAAGCCTGAGAGGTATAAAATGTTGCTGTATAGCCCGGCTGCCCACCTACAATTTGAGAGGCCACGGGAGCAAGGTTAAACACGGCCGTGTCGGAAACATCTGTGGCACAAGCTTCCAGCGGGGCTACAGTAGAAAGCGTAGGGCTTGAAAGCGGCTGAAGCGCTACGCTTGTAGTTGCAAAGCACCCTGTAGCGGTGTTAACCACCCTTGCATAAACCGTAGTGGCAGCAGTGTAATAGCTATCGGGCAGCGCACCGGCTAACCCGCTATTTGCAGCACCCTGAGAGCCGTAATAGGTTACGGTATATCCGGGCGTATTATTAGTGACTTCATTATTTTTTGAGGAAAGGATGAATGTAGCCTGGCCGGTTCCGTCATCGCATAGCTGATACGGCGCCACATTGCTGTTAACTACAGGCAACGGGTTAACAATAAGGTTAAACGACCCTGTGCTGTAGCAGCCAAAGCTGTTTTGTACCCGCACCCAAACGGTTTGCGGCGAGATTGTATTGTTATATGCAGTAGCGTTAGTAATAAAAACTGTACCTGAATCAGCAGCGGCCTGGGTAGTATAATATGTTACCGTTAGCCCGGCAACATTAGCAGTGGCTTCGGCATTTTTAGTGGTTAAATCAAACGTTGCAACGTTTCCTGTAGTAGCAGGATCATCGCACAGTACATAGTTGCTTACTACAGGCGCGGCAGGTTTTGGGTTAACTGTAAGCACCAATTGTTTAATTGTATAGCAGTTACTAAGCGAACCCGTAAATACAGCGCGAATATAAACCGTTTGTGTACCAGGCGCCGTAGTGGTAAATGCAGCAGGCGCGGCAATACCCGTACCGCCGGCATTTTCCGCATCAGCCTGCGATGTGTGGTAGGTAATGGTAAGGTTTGTTTGGCCGTTTGCAACCTGTGTACCTGCCGTGGTAAGGTTAAACGTAGCGAGGCCATCATAATCATTATCACAGGTGGTTAGCGGCGTAGCGTTTAAGAGCTGCGGGGCTGCCTCTATGGTTATATCATCTGAAGATGAACCTGCCACAGCACAGTTTAGCGGATTATTTACAATAGCGTAGGTAACCGTATAAGCGCCGGGCGTACTCGCCGCAGGGTCTATTTCTCCCGTTACCGCATTTATAGAAAGCCCGGCAGGTGCTGCTGCAAAGGTTCCGCCTGAGGTAAAGCCTGTTGCCAGGGTGGGTGTTACGTTTCCTGCCCATTCGCAAACGGTAGCCGGAAGTGTAAAATCGGTTACAGGGGCTGCGCCACTGTTTATCGTTACCTGCTGTGCTACGGCGATACCATCGCAACCCAGGGCATTCCTCTGAACCACAAAATAGTCAAACACCCCTATTGTTGCTGTACTGGGCACCGGCCCCGTACCCACATATTCGCCACCGTTATAAAACCAAACCAGGGTATTTCCGGGATCAGGCGTGCCGCTAAGCGGCAGTGCTGTTTGCCCCTGGCAATAGGTAACCGGTGCCACAGTAGGTGCTGCGGGGGTAGGATCCTGAAAGACAATTTCCACAGTGTCCATACAGTTTGGCCTGCCCCAGTCAAAATGATAGATACCGGGAACGGTAAAATCAGATATGGTTATATTATTGGCTCCGGGATTGTCTATAGTAACCGTTCCGGGATTATTAGCATGTGCGGTCCATGTGCCGTAACCTACTGCTTCTATGTATGCAGACGGGTTATTACAATCTACAATTGTGGTGGGCGTTACAATGTCATTAGTCATATAAATGCTAATATTGTCTAAAAGATTGCCTGTACTGGGCCCTACAGCTTGCCCTGCCTGGTTGCTGGCTGTTTGTACCGACCGCCACATAATGCGTGTAACCGGCTGGTTTGCCGGTGATGTATAGGTAAGCAGCGGGTCCGGAACTGAAATTGCATTACCCGGAAGAAATGGCTGATCTGCAGTGCCATCGCCATAGTGCACCCATGCGTTCGTATTGGTTTCAAACTGCCTTAAAACGGTATAAGGGCCACCCGGAGGGCCTACTAAAAGTTCGCATTTGTCTGTACTGAAACCGCCTGCTGCCACGCGTGCCCTGTGCCAAAAATCAATGGTAAATGTGGTAGGGTTCGCGGTTTTATATTCCTGGTAAATGGTTTGTTCACCATTACCGTTTGAGCATAATTCGAGGAAATTATTACCGTTTTGAGCCGTTGCAAAACCTGATGTTGTAGGCCAGTATTCCACCTCATTAAAAGTTGCAAGCGTGCGCCATCCCTGGAGTGCCCAGTGGTTAAAACTGGCATTAAAATTACCGGTAATAACCCGGTCTTCAAAACTGCCGTTTATACACACATTCTCGCAACCGGGAGATAATGGCGGTGTAGACACGCATATACCGTATGAACCCGTTAGCACGGGGTTTGCCACATTATAGTACAGCCTTAGCTTATACACCTGCCCTACGGTAAGGTTAAACGCCTTAAGGTAATTTACCTTAGAGCAGGCTACTTCTGTAAGGGCGCCACAGCCACCTGAATATAACGACATTATTATCTCCTGACCTGCGTTGGATCCATTTGGAAGTACATTCCAAAGTGAAACCGCGTGGTAGGTAGCGGTAGCGGTAAACTGGTACCAAATATCTAATCCCGTAACACCCGGGTTAGCGCAGGAAGATGCTGCAATGCCCGAAGCCGTAGCCGCAGTAAATGACGCGGTTGTTAAACCTGTAGTGGTTGCGGTACACCCATTTGCACCGTTAACCGTAAGGTTTGTAGCATTAGCACAGTTATCATTGACCGGCGCATATATATTAGCGGAAGCTCTATGGGGCGTTTTATCGGCTGCAGATACTGATAAACAACCACTTAGGGCAATCAATACTAACAGCTGGGTAATCTTTTTCATTAAAATGATATTTTGGCATTAAAATTATGTTAATCTGTAATATAAAACAATACTATCGTGCCATGTAAACATCTTATTATTCGTAAACCCCACGTTTTTAATAGAAAAAAATTAAATATCACATAATAATTTTTTTTTCACATTTTTTAAACGGGCTATGCACAAAAAAACCCCGATATTAATACCGGGGCTTATAATTAAAAGGGAGTAGCAGTTATAAATCTTAATATACAATGCGCTTTGAAATCTTACCTTTCTCGGTGGCAATTTCAATAATAAGCACCTGATGTGCAGCAGCAAGGTTGTGTATGCTAATTTCGGTGGTATTAATACTATCGTGGCTGTACAGTTGCCTGCCGCGGATGTCGTAAACGGTAACGGCGTTAATAAGCGTATCACCCGCATTAACCGTAACTATATCACCGTTTTGATACACAATAACAGATGCAGCATCTATAAACGGCGTACCGGCACCCAGTGCGCTTGCTTGATAATGCACCTCAAAACGCCCTTCAAATGTTCCTGCCTCTGTAGTAAAAGTATAGGCATTTTCAAGAATTTCTGTAATAGTGCCTGTAACATTATCTTTAAGATAAATTTGCTGCCCTTCTGCAAATACGCCGTCTACGTGGTCTATTGCTATAGTATATTCACCTGCCGCGGCAGCTGTATAGCCCAGTTGCACTACATCTGCACTGTCAAACCCCGGCCTTGCCTGTATGGCAAGCGGTGTATTTTGCACAAAAGAATATAGTTTTAATGTATTGCTTTCGCCAATAAGCTTACCGTCATAACCGTAATCAAGGCCCAGGGTACCTTCATCCTGGTAAGCAACTTCCATTTGGGATGCCGCGGTACCGTTTTGAGCCGTTATGTTAAGCCACCACCGAGATGCCTGAGTGGGTGCCTGCCTTAAAAACGCCTGCGAATTTGCAGCGTTCCTGCGCATGGTATTGTTAAACACAAGTACCGGGCTGGCAGCATTGCCGTTGCTCTGCACTATAAAGCCCTGCCCCGGTGAAAGCACCCAGTTAGATGAAGGCCCTGTAAAGTACCCCGCCTGTTCAGAGCCTCCTCCTATGGCAGGATTTGCCACAAAGCCGGAAAGTGTAATAGTAGCGTATGAGGTGGCTTCGCCATTATTACGCTTCCTCCAAAAGTACAGTGCAGCGCCATCTTGCAGGGCAGCAGTGTTTGCAGCATAAAAAGCAGCGATGCTTATGGGCGACGGATAAGGGTTACCCACTGCCGAATACCGGTTGTTTTCTGTAGAAAGCGGTACGCTTATGGTTCCGTTGTTTGGCGTGCCGGCAAAATCACCGGCAAAGGGAACCGCGGTTTGCCCCTCATTATACCCTGGTACATCCAAGACGTTCGGCATGCGTATAAGGTAGCTTTTTGCTGCCTCAAACTGTGTGGTTACCGGGTCTACCGGCCAGTAGCCTTCTACCCAGCCTGTACCATTATAATCATACTTATATTCATAAAACCTGTTATTAGATGTAGCCATAGAAAATGTTCTTAAATACTGGCCGGAAACCGGTGAAGACCATAACGTATAATCTAGCCTGAAAAGTGGGTTAGAGTTACGGTACACATGTGCTACTCCTGAATTTTGTTCGCCGTTTACCTGCACCAGGGCGGCGTTATTTTGTACATACATTGCTGCGCCTTCGGCAACATTAACTTCGTTTTTAACGGTAAATGTATGTCCCTGTAGTATTGTTAATGTGCCTGAATTTACATAAAGGCTGCATGCCACAAGGTTACCCGACGTTGTATAATCTGCTTCTAAAATGGCAGAGTACTCTGTAGAAGGCTCGCCGTTACTCCATTCGTTACCGTTCCAGGTTGTTGTTTGCTCACACGGCTGGTAACCCTGCCACTCATAAGCGCCCATATCTATAATACCATCATATATACGGTCATTATTGTTATAGTCAAATGTGATGGCATGCAGGTTAGGCAAAATCCCCGCGTTATAATATTCCGCAGCGCCCCTGTTTATTGCAGGGCTTTCAGGTGTTAGCGTAAAATCGCCGGCATCCGCATCTGTAAATAAAGGATCGGCAGAAAACTGGTTGTTGCCCGAATTAAAGTTAGTGCCCAGGTGTAACTGGTTTGTAAGCACTTTCTGGAAAACCATCTGGTCGATACCTGAATTTGCGCTGCCTGCAATAAAGCTGCCCGTTTGCGGATTTATTATGATGCTGTTCCTAAACTGCATCGCGGTTACACTGGCTGCACTATACTCATAGTATAAAAAATTAGCCTGTGTTGTAGCCCCATTGCCGGAAAAGGTACTGTTTGTAAACACAGGCCCTTCATTTCCTATACTGCCTGCGCCATTGTAATAGTAGATGGCACCACCTTTTTCACCGGCTGTATTGGTATTAAAAATACAGTTTGTAAAAACATCTGCACCTTTATACTCCGCCGCTGTATCGCTTTCTATATAAATACCGCCCCCAAATAAGGTTGCCGTGTTATTGCTTATGCTTACATTAGTAAATATGTTGCTCGTAGAAAGCTGGCTGTATACACCCGCGCCTTTTTGTGCGGAATTTAATAGTATCCTTACATCTTTTAATGCCGCCGACGAATTGCTGTTAAATAACCCGCCACCGTATGTTGTAGCAATATTACTTTTTATAAGGACATCGTTAAAAACGGGGCTGGCCCCTATATTTGCCACTCCCGCACCAACTGCGGCCTGGTTAGCGGTTATCTCTATACTTTTAAAAGCGAGCGCGGCGCCGGACTGTATGTTATATACCGCACCGCCTGTGCTATCGGCAATATTATACTCCAGTAAGATATTTTTTAATTTATAATTACTGTTATGGTTGTAAATACCCGCGCCGCTGTGCTGTGGAATGGTTACGCCATTGCTTACTATCTCGCCGGTACCGGTTGCACGGCCATCGCGTATTACAAAACCATCAAGTACTGTTTCGGCATCGGTTATATCCGTGGCAATAACTATATGGTAGGTATTATCACTATCAGAATCGGTACCTATTTTTCCTGTAAGTACGGTCTCCAGGCCGTTACCCGCTGCGGGCATGTTCATACGTGCATCAAGCGACGTTTCA
The DNA here is from genome assembly GCF_046613695.1 of Flavobacterium sp. RHBU_24. Taxonomy (NCBI): domain Bacteria; kingdom Pseudomonadati; phylum Bacteroidota; class Flavobacteriia; order Flavobacteriales; family Flavobacteriaceae; genus Flavobacterium; species Flavobacterium sp. RHBU_24. Next base: position 6,522 of record NZ_JBKJHD010000015.1, read on the forward strand.
GTACCGTTAAACCCGCCGTAAAGCGATACCCCGTTTAAGAGCACAAAGGCATTGTTCCGGTCGTCAGGGTTTGCATTACTATCGGTATCGGCTGTATAAAAAGGCCTGTATTTACCGCCCGCTACCCATATTTCTTTCACAGTACCCGCAGCAAGGGCATTTAGCGTTTTGGCATAGTGCAATGCCTCGGCAACCTCGCCTATGGCGCTGGCCCAGCTTTCGCCTGTACCTGCACCACCTTTTTTCACATACAGCCTGCCGCCTTGTATATTTGCCGTAAGCGTGCTTACAGTTATGGTTTCTGAAGGCAGCGAATAAATACCCTGCGCCTCGGCACGCACCCTATAATAATAAGTAGTACCGGCGGTAAGGCCCGACTGGGCTTTGCTGTATATATAGCCGTTTATACTGTTTAGGGTTGACGCCTGTGCAGTTGCCTGTGCGGTTGCATAATCTATATACTGGCTGGTGCCGCTAAAGCGCTTTACAGCAATATTGCCGGCATAAAACCTTTTGCCCGGCGCCGCACTTGCAGATTGTATTTTAAATTTAGACGTTGCGGTACCGCCCGTAATGGCAAAGCTGAATACCTGAACCTGCGGCAGCAAGGCGATATCAGCGCCAAGCTGTACCCAGTTGCCATCGCCGTTTGCATCATATAAAAATTGCACAACAGTATTTTGGTTTTCAAATTTTTGTACATCAAAAGATATAAATGTATCTCCTGTGCCCGAAAGGTCTATGGCAGGCGAAGCGATATAGCCATTCTGGCCGGTGCTGCCCACAAGGGCGCGGTCATTTGCCTCATAGGTGTTTAAAACATCCCAACCCGCCTGGCCGAAAAATGTATCGGGAGCAGTTATTTCCGTAGTGCCATCGCCGGAAAACCCGGAAAAGCCTTCACTAAAGACAGTAGTATCAAAGGCAGGCGAAGTGCTTACATTTACCACAAAATTATGTTCGCCGTCTTTAAACCATTTTGAGGTAAAACCTGACATAGCGGCATTTGCAGCGGGCTGCCCTACCGGAGGGGCAACAGCATAGCTGCCCAATACCGGCTGTAACGTGGTAAACTGCTGTTCGGTAGTATACCCTGTACCGGTTGCATTTTGCTCCCATCCCCTTATGTAATACGTTGTATCATTGGCAAGGCCGTTAAGCAATATTGTATAGGCACCACCCGTAAGCGCGCCTCCTGCAACAGATGTACCTGTGCCGGGTGTAAAATTGCTCACCGTACTGTATTCTACACCGTATGTTGTGGTACCGCAGGCAATTTGAGGCACTCCGGTTATGGTTACGCTATTAAGCGTTATAGCAGAAAGGCTAACCTGGCTGGCATACGGGGCTTCGTCGGGCTTGCTCAGGCTGATGCTAAAAGCGCCCTGCGCAGCCACATCGGCCGCAGCCACCCTTATATAATAAAAGCCGGGTTGTGTTATAAGATATTCTATAGTTTCGGTTGCATTAGCCGTTTGTGCTGATGCAACAGCACTTGCCGCCGAAGAAGGGCAGCTGCCCTGAAACAGGTACAGGTTTGCATCGCCGCTAAAACCGGAAAGTGCAATAGTGTATGTACCGGCACATGTTGCGTTAAACCTGTACCACACATCCGGATTACCGTCGCCGCCTGTTATGGCTGTATAAGTAGCGCCTGTCAGTGTACCCGCCACAGCAGCATCTGTTACATCAAGGCTTTCCTGGTTAGCGCAAAGGTCGTTAGTGGCCGTATTGCCCAATACCTTACCGTTGGCAACTACTAAAAGCAGGGCCTTACCTCCCGATATGGCTATTGCCTCGTTAGTATAATCGCCCTCGGCAAGCCCGGCTTTAAGCCTTACATAAAAGGTGGTTGCTGCCAGCGTATTATTATTAAAGTTAATACTTCCGTTAGTTGCAAAACCTGAAGAAGGGCTTGTGGTAGACACCTCGTAGTGGGTGTTGCCTATTATTGATAGAGTACCGCTGCCGGGTGCAAGGGAGGTAGCGGTTATCGTAAAACTCTTAGCAAGCGACGGTCCCGCGCCTGTATAATAATTTAACCCATTCCTTATTAGAGGTGTGGCGCTAATAGTTTCTACATGGGCGGTAAGCGGCAGCGTATTTGCAGATGATACCGCAATGTTTTGTGCAAACTGGCTGGCAGCTGCCGAAATGCCGAGGTTGGCGTTAGTATCAAAGTCGGTACCGTTATATCCCAGGGTTATGGTAGCCTTTATATCGCTGTTGCGTATTACCGACGCAATAAACGTACCAGCAGGCGCACCGCTAAGGCTAAAAAGGCTTTGGTCAAGCACCGGGGCGAAATGCCCGGCAGACAGTTCGGCAACTATTACACTGTTATTTAGTGTATCTTCTGTAAGGCTGCCCGATAGCGAAAGTACAGGCTCGTAAACACCCTGCAAATTAAACTGCCTGAATTTAAGCGGGCCGGTACCTCCCAGCCTTGTAAAGTTAATTTTTACCGCAGTGCCCGGCACTGTAATGGCTATAGGGCCATTAACGGCAAACGTGGTTCCCGACGGGGTAGCAGAATTAAAGGTCTGTGCGGTCCAGGTAAGGCCGCCATCGCCCGATATGCTTACTGTAAGGGGGCCTCCGTTCTCTATACCGGTATTTGCCAGTTCAAACGTTAAGCTTACGCTGTTAAAGCCAGATAAATTGTACGACGGTGAGGTTAGCGATGCATTTACTGCCGTAAAACTTACATAACCCGAAGACGGAGCAACGTTAGTTGCAGTCCAACCGGCCGGAATGGCATTTCCGCTAAAGGTTTGATGGTCGATTGTTGCCTGGGCTGAAAGCAAAGATGATTTTAAGAACAAGGCACACAATACCAAAATGGTAAAATGCCACTTAAACATGGGGGTAATAATTTTCATATAGTAAGTCGATTTAAATAAAGCGTTTTTACCTGTGGTCAGCAGATAAAATTTTTCCAAAAAGCATTTCTTTTTTAGGAAGAGTAAACTTATTAAAAGATTGGGTAATAAAAAATACCCATTAACAGGTATTTTACAAATAAGTTACGAATTAACTAAATTTTCACATATATTTGAAAAATTTCAACAGATATTAAGATTTTTAACGGTATATATTATTTATAATTTAAATAAAGATGTAATTTCTTACAATTATAAAGTTAAAAATTAAGTAAAAAAGTTAAAGTTTAATTAAATAAAAAAAACCATTCTGCGTAAAAATGGTTTTATGATGTATTGTAAATAAAATCTGTAAGAATTAAAACGTGTTTTTAATTGCAGCCATGCGCATTGCCACAACAGCGGCTTCCGTGCCTTTGTTGCCATGCTTACCCCCACTACGGTCTATAGCCTGCTGCAAGTTATTATCAGTAAGTACACAAAATATTACCGGCACGCCGGTTAGTACATTAAGGTCTTTAATTCCCTGTGAAACGGCTTCGCATACAAAATCAAAGTGTTTGGTTTCGCCCTGTATCACACTGCCTATTGCTATAACGGCATCAACGTTTTTTGTTTCAATCATTTTCTTAGCGCCATATACCAGTTCAAAACTGCCGGGAACACTAAGGGTAATGATATTTTCGTCCGGTACGCCATTATCCATAAGCGTATCAAGCGCGCCCTGGTAGAGGCCGTTTGTAATGGTTTCGTTCCATTCTGAAACAACAATCCCAAACCGAAAATCTTTCGCGTTTGGGATTGTGTTTTTATCGTAATGGGATAAATTTTTATTTTCTGTTGCCATATTACTCTAAACCGGCTATGTAAGCATCTATAGACATCCCTTCCTGAGATGTTTCATATTTTTCTTTAATCTCTTTAAAGTATTTAAGCGCGTCTTCTTTTTTATTAAGGCCAAGTGCTACCTGCCCTGCCTTAAACAGGAAACGCGGGGTATACACGTTGTTATCGCTTGCTTTTGCAGCGTCAATATAGTACTTAAGGCCTTTTTCAAGGTTTTCATTACCACCCAGCTGCACAAACGCGTCGCCGGTAGCACCCAGTTTAGATGCGTTTAGTATTTCATCCTTAGTGCTAAAGTTTTCAAAGTGTGTTACGGCATCTTTATATTTACCGGTGTTAAGATAAGCCGTACCCGCGCAGTATTCTGCAAGGTTAGCCGCATCGGTACCACTGTATTTGTCAATTATTGCAAGAAACCCAAATTTACCTTCGCCGCCGTTAAGGGCTAGGTTGTATAAAGAGTCCTGAGATTTTTGTGCTGTAACCGCCTGTGCAAGGTACTGCTCTGCCTGAAACATTTCGTTAGCGGCTTCTTCTTCTTTAGGGGTAACTACAAATTTGTCATAAAACAAGTAGCCTATGGTTACCAGTGCAACGGCGCCTATAACTATGTATATAAGCTTCTGGTTTTTTTCTACCCATGCTTCGGTTTTAGAGGCTCCCTGATCCAGCGTATTAAATACATCGGCAGTTGTGCTGTGCCCTTCAAACGTTTCTTCAACAGGCTGCACTTCTACCACATCTTTTTCTACTTCTGGTTTTGGCGCTTTATAGCCTCTTTTATTATATGTTGCCATTTACTATATTTTAGTGTGCGCAAAAATAAAATTTTTATTTAAAAACAAAAGGCCTTTGTGTCGATATTTTTCAATAATTTGCGGCTTATATAAAAAATACTCCTAAACACTGGAAGATTTTCATATTCAGGCCTGTTAAAAGTATGTATTTACAAAGTTTATCCCTCCTTAACTACAAAAATATAGCTGAGGCTACCTATCAGTTTGACCCTAAGATAAACTGTTTTACAGGAAAAAACGGAGTGGGCAAAACTAATGTGCTCGATGCCATATACCACCTTGCTTACGGAAAAAGCTATTTTAACCCGCTTGCGGTGCAAAACATACGCCACGGCGAAGAGTTTTTTGTAATAGACGGCACGTTTGAAAAAACCGGGCGCAGCGAACAGGTGGTGTGCAGCCTTAAAAAAGGCATGAAAAAAATGCTGAAGCGCAACGGTAAGGCATACGATAAATTTAGCGAACACGTGGGCTTTATCCCGCTGGTTATTATATCGCCTTACGACAGCGACCTGATAACGGAAGGCAGCGAAACCCGCCGCAAATTCCTTGACAGTGTAATATCTCAATTAGACCCGGTTTATTTACAGGAACTCATTAATTACCAGAAGGTGTTGCAGCAGCGTAATGCCCTGCTTAAATACTTTGCCCTTAACCACACTTTTGACCGCGACACCTTATATATATATAATGCCCAGCTGGATGGCATGGCGCAGCATATTTTTGAAAAGCGGAAAATGTTTCTCGATGCCTTTACCCCTATTTTTAACAAGCACCATGCTGCCATAACGGGCGCCGCCGAAAACGTAAGCCTGGCCTACGAAAGCCACCTGCACCAGGATAACCTCTCTGCCTTGCTGGAGGAAAGCCTGCAGCGCGACCGTGTGCTGCAATATACCAGTGTGGGCGTGCATAAAGACGACCTGCTTTTTGAAATAGACGGCCACCCCATAAAGAAATTTGGCAGCCAGGGGCAGCAAAAAAGCTACCTGATAGCACTGAAACTGGCGCAGTTTGAGTTTATAAAACAGCAGGGCGGCGTATTGCCTATACTATTATTCGACGATATTTTTGATAAGCTCGACGAAACCCGTGTGGCTAAGATTGTACAGATGATAGATGATAATGTTTTCGGACAGATATTTATAAGCGATACGCATAACGAGCGTACCGAGGCTATTGTACGTCAAACCCACGAGAGTTACAGCGTTTTTAAGTTATAATATTATTCACTAACTTCGTAATAAACTCTTTCAAAATGAATTTGCAATATATATTAGATGGTAAAGGAGAAACTACAGGGGTTTTTATTCCGATACAAGAATGGCTTTCTTTCAAAAAGAAATTTAAAAATATAGATATTGATGATAGTGACATACCTGAATGGCACAAAGAAGAACTCGACCACAGGCTTGAGGCTATAAAAAATGGCGATGAACAATTTCATGATTATAATGAAGCTATGAATGACATTTTAAAAGAGCTTGAGGATTGAAATTAATACTAACCGAAAGAGCCCGGAAAGATATTCGGGGAGCTTCCGAATGGTACAATGAAAAACAAAAAGGCTTAGGCAAGCGTTTTGCCCAGGCCATTTTTAAGGAAATGGACTTTATAAGTAAGAATCCTGATGCATATAGCGCAAGATACAAAACAATACATACAGCAGTTGTTTCTATTTTTCCTTACATGATCCATTATGACATTGAGCCTGATAGAAACCAAATCACAATACTTGCCGTAATACATACATCGCTTAATCCCCAAAAGTGGAAGTAAAACCATGATAACAAAAGATACCCTTCAGTTTCTTGAAGACCTGAAAAACAATAATAACCGCGAATGGTTCCAGGCCAACCAGGACCGCTATGAGCACTATAAAACCGATTACCGCGATACCGTTGACGAATTTTTGGCCGAAATGAAACCGCTGGACGATACGCTGGAGCAGCTTGAATTTAAAGACTGCTCGTACCGCATTAACCGCGACATCCGTTTCAGCAAAGATAAAACACCCTATAAAACCCACATGGGTATATGGATGTGTGAGGGCAAAAAGAATACTAACATGGCAGGTTACTATGTGCATATTGAGAACGGTACTGCCTTTGCCGGGGGCGGGCTGTATTTCCCTGAAGCGGCCGACCTTAAAAAGGTGCGCCGCGAGATAGACGGCTTTTATGAAGAACTTGAAGCAATAGTAGCCGAACCGGAATTTAAAAAAATTTACGGCGGTTTTGAGAAAGGCGAAGGTATGGTGCTGAAATCGGCACCCAAGGATTTTGACAAGGACCATCCGGCTATTGAGTTCCTGAAATTTAAAAGCTTCCTGGCTACAACCCAGATAAGCAATAAGGAACTTTTGAGCAAAGACTTCGTGAAGGATACGTCTAAAAAACTGATTGTACTGAAACCGCTTATAGAATTTTTAAACCGCGCCCTTACTACCGAAGGGTAAAACCCTATTTTTGCACCCGCAATTAAACTGTATCCCCGCAATGGAAATCCTGAAAAACTACCCGCTACAACACCTCAATACTTTTGGCATTGCCGCCGCTGCAAAAGAGTTTGTGTCGGTAACCTCTGTAGCTGAACTTGCCGAAGTGCTGAAAGAGAACGCGGGCAAACCACTTTTTATATTAGGCGGCGGCAGCAACATGCTCCTTACGCAGGATATTAACGCACTGGTAATACACATTAATATAAACGGTATCGAGGTTGTTTGGCAGGACGAGAACACGGTGCATATTAAAGCCATGGCCGGTGAAAACTGGCACGGGTTTGTGCAGTACTGTATTAGTAAGGGTTACGGCGGTATTGAAAACCTGTCGCTCATTCCCGGTAACGTGGGCACTACCCCTATACAGAACATAGGCGCCTACGGCACCGAAATTAAAGACACCATGGTAAGCTGCGAGGGTATGAACATCGCAACGCAGCAGCTTACCACGTTTACAAATGAAGAATGCGAATTTGCTTACCGCGAAAGCGTTTTTAAAGGCAGGCTTAAAGGGATGTATGTAATTACGTCGGTTACGTTTGCCCTCACCAGGACCCACCATAAAATAAACACCTCATACGGCGATATAGCTGCCGAGCTGGCTAAACATAGTATTAATGTACCTACTATTAAAGATGTGGGGGCGGCCATAACCGCCATCCGCCAAAGCAAACTACCCGACCCGAAGGAACTGGGCAACAGCGGCAGCTTCTTTAAAAACCCCATTATTTCGGCAGAGCAGTTTGAGAAACTGTACGTAAAGCACCCGCAGATGCCACATTATATCCTAAATGAGTTTGAAGTGAAAGTACCTGCCGGATGGCTCATAGAGCAATGCGGTTTTAAAGGCAGCCGTTATGGCGATGCCGGGGTACACGCACGCCAGGCACTGGTACTCGTTAACTATGGTAACGCTACCGGCGCTGAACTACTGGCGCTTTCTAAAAAAATACAGGATACGGTTCTTGATACGTTCGGGATTGCTATCGAGGCCGAGGTTAATGTGGTTTAAGTTGAGTTTTCGGTTGCCTCCTTACCCTTTCAGCTCATAAACAGCCAAAACCGGGCACAAATAAAACTGCAAACCGAACACTGTACACTGAATACTTTTAACTAATTTTGCGGCAAAATTAAATTGCCTGTATGACAATAATTATTTTTTATGTTTTTGTCTGTGTCATAATACTGCAACTTGCTTATTACCTGGGCATATTTGGTAAATTCATCTTTTCCGGGCAGCAGCAGGTTACACAGAAAAAACTTCCCGTTTCGGTTTTGGTACTGGTTAAAAACAACCACAAAAGCGCGCAAAAACTCATTCCGCAGCTGGTAAGCCAAAATTACCCTGATTTTGAAGTGGTGATAATCGACAATGCTTCGGGCGATGAAACCATCGACGCGCTTGAGGAACTTGAAAAAGAGCATACCAATGTGCGCCTCATAAAAGTAGAAAACAACGAGGCCTTTTGGGGCAATAAAAAATACGCGTATACCCTGGGCATCAAAGCCGCCCGCAAAGAATACCTGCTTTTTATTGATGCGGAATATGAGCCCGCCTCATCTGACTGGATTATGCACATGGCATCGCAATTTACCCTAAATAAAACTATTGTTTTGGGCTTTAGTGCCTACAGGCTGGTAAAAAATTCGCTGTTAAACAAACTCATCCGGTTTGATGCGCTAATTAACGCAACACAATGCTTTGCCTGGGCTAAGCTGGGCGCGCCCTACAGCGGCGATGGCCGCAACCTGGGCTATAAGAAAGAAGAGTTCTTTTCGCGAAACGGCTACATCAACCACATGAACATCCGCACGGGCGAAGATTCGCTTTTTATAAACGAAGCCGCCACACCTAAAAATACCGCGGTGTGCTACACGCCCGAAAGCTTTACCCACGGCGATGCCCCTGCAAAGTTTAGCAGCTGGATACATGAGAAACGTAAGACTGCCTACACGCTTTCGTTCTTTAAAACCGCCGACCAGGTAAAACTGAAAATATTCGTGTGGCTACAGGCACTTTTTTTTATACTAATGGCAACACTGCTCATACTGCAGTTTAACTGGATGATACTGGTGCCGGTAATTGCCTTCCGCTACCTGCTGTGCTGGATAGTAATGGCGCAAAGCGCGGCAAAACTTAATGAAAAAGACACCATTTACTGGTTTCCGTTTATGGAAATATTGCTTATCTTCACACAACTTTATGTAGTAATGGTTAACGCATTTTCAAAAAAGGCACATTGGCAATAAACTCCCAGCGTATTCAGGAAAACATAGAAAAAGCTAAAACAGGCGACCAGGTTGCCTTTACCTTTTTGCTCGATTTTTACTGGAACGAAGTATATGCCTTTATGCTGAAGCGCACCCAGAACGAAACAGATACCGAGGATATTGTGATAGAAACCTTCGCCAAGGCTTTTGACCGTATTATAACCTATAATCCGGAATACGCTTTTAATACCTGGCTCATTGCCATTGCAAAAAATGTGCACATCGACCTGCTGCGCAAAAAGAAATCGTCGCTTTTTGTAGAAACTACCGAAGAGCAGGAGCGCAGCGCCCGCAATATTGCCGACAGCTCCCCCACGGCCGAGGATGAAATTATTAAGGAGCAAAACCTGTCGCGGCTTTTGGGTTGTATTAGGCAGATGAAACCCCAGTACCAGGAGGTGTTACAGCTGCGTTATTTCCAGGAAATGAGTTACCAGGAAATAGCCAGCCAGCTCAATGAGCCGCTTAACAACATTAAGGTAAAAATTCTACGGGCAAAAAAATTGTTGCTCGAAATACTTAAAAAGTAATTTTATATTCCACTTTATTTTTCATTATATTCCACTTTTCTTACCATTATCTTCCACTTTACTTTCACTATATTCCACAATGTGAAAACAGTTTGTGCAATGTCAGCTGTTTTTAACAAACATCGCCGTCAAGCTGTTTTTAGGTACACATTTTTCCCGCCATTTTCACCAAGTCAACTACCCGTTTTACCCATTCTGCAAAAAAGGTTTTAATAAGCGGGGTACCTTTACTATGTAATCATCACCCATTACAATAAATAGTGAAACAATTTACAAACCTAAAACCTTTTGTATTATGTCAAAAATAAATGTATTCGATAAAGGCTGGATTGACCTCGTATTCGAGGGGCGCAACAAAAGCTACGGCGCCTACGAACTGCGCAAAAACGATTCTAAAACCACCATGATTGCCCTTTTTAGCGGCATTGCACTTATGGCTACGGCGGCGGCAATTCCGGTGGGGATAAATTATTTCAATCCCACCGCACAGGCAGATGTTATAGACTCAAAAGACAAAATCATACAGGTAGATAATCTTCCGGAAGAAGAAATTTTTGTACAACCCGAGCCGCCTAAAGTAGAACCCCCTAAGCCCGAACCTATAGAACAGGCCGCTGCCCCCGCGCCACCGGCAGAAAACACCATAAAGTTTAACGAAAAACTTGTAGCCACCAGCGAACCGGTACCAGACCCTCCGCATGTTGACGATTTTAAAAACGCCAGGCCCGGCCCGGAAACCCTGGAAGGAAAACCCGGCGGAAACCCTATGAGTGTAAGCCCGGGTGTTGAAGGCGGTACGGGTAACAACCCTAAAGCCGTAGAACCGGAAGGTACTACCGATGCAAATATGGTAGACGTAATGCCGGTATATCCCGGGGGTATGGAGGCTTTTTACAGGGAAATAGGCCGCAAGTACCGGGTGCCGGATGCAGACCCCATGACGGCTAAAGTTTATGTATCGTTTGTAATAGAGAAAGACGGCAGCATGACCAATGTAAAGATACTGCGCGACCCTAACCAGAGCCTCGGCCTGGGCAAAGAAGCCCTACGTGTACTTAACAGCATGAAGGCCTCGTGGAAGCCGGGCATAAAGAACGGCAAGCCGGTGCGCACCGCTTACAACCTTCCCATAACTGTTACCATACACTAAAAACTAAAGCCCCTCGCGGGGCTTTTTATAGATAGAAAAATAGGTATACATACGGTTTATTTTTGTATTTTGGTTGGCTTAAAAACCAACAATGCATTTAAAATACCTAACCTTTAGTATTGCAGCAGCTTTTATTTCCTGGATTGCAGGTATGATTATTACTGAAATACTAAAAAGAAGCGGGCAATACCACAAACTGGCAAACCTTAACTACATTACCAGCGAAAAAGCAAACAAATACCTGGGCTTGGACGCGTTTAAGTGGGTTGTTAAAAACACGTTTTTTAAATATTTCAACCCCAAATTGACCCTTAAAAACAAGGTGGAACTGCAACGCCTGGAAGAACTTCGCGCCGAAATGACCTTTTCAGAAATAAGCCACCTAACGGCATTTTGCTCGGTATGTGTGCTGGCGCTGCTAAAAATAATCAAGGGCGAATTTATATTTGCGGCAGTCATTACCGCGGTTAATATACTCATGAACCTGTACCCCTCCCTGCTGCAACAACAAAACAAAAGGCGTATAGATAAATTCCTGAATAAGCTTAAACTTAGGGGTATTTAATAATGCTGCTGTATACATTTATCTATATGAAACTCCGGCATAGCAAACGGCAAGACGGTGCGCATCGCTTACACCCTTCCCATAACCGTTACCATACACTAACCCACCATATTTAAATAGCAAAGCCCCTTTCGGGGCTTTTTTTATAACGTTCAGCTTCTCTTATTCAATCAGCTTTTCTTTATTCAAACGCTACAGGCAGTGTAGTTTTAGGTATTTTAATAATGTGGTAAGGCTGCGTCATTACCGTGGTGGCATTGCCGCCCTCCGGCCCGCTGCTGTTTACATCTACCGTTACCGCTGCACCGGTTGTGGCTACCGAAACAACATCAATAAAATGCCCGCCGTTGGGGCGTATAGGGTCAAAAGCGGCAATTACGGTAAACTGCGAGAAGTCTACATCGGCATTAAAACCTTCCGGCAGCGGGTTTACCGCAGCCATCTGGGTCAGCAAGGCCTGCCAATCGGCATCAGCATTTATAACAAGGTTGCCGCCCTCAATATTCTCGGCGCCATTACCGTATAAATCACTTTTCCCCACCTGGGAAAATTCAATGGCAACAGGGTCGGTAGTTAGGGTATTAGCCCCATCATCCTGGCAGCCGGTAGCGGCAAAAGCCAAAGCAGCAAAAAGCACAATTTTTTTCATAGCAAATGATTTAAATTTAAATGGTTAATGTAAGAATTTTTCTTTTAAAAACAACTAAAACGTTTTATACCCTACCCGAATCTTTCAATTATTTCTAATCAATATACCACCAGTCATGTATACACGATTCATATCCTACTTGATTGTTAATTACAATTTCAGAATATTTATAGTCGGTGAAAGAAGAACCAAAAATATAGTGAACCCCATTAAAACTTGATTGAACATGCGATTGATATTCTAATTTATTTTCTGTCAGACACCCAAAAAACAGCTTATCAAAATCTTTAGAGGATGGAATAATCCTTAAGCCTACAGCCATTAATTTGTTGTTTTTAAAATAATAAATTATATAGCTGCCAATAGTGACTAACTGATCAAGATTATGTGAATGTAAATATGAATAAATCTCTTGAAACATCCTTGAATCCTGTACGTACCTCCAATAATATCTTATTGAAGAATCATTTGAACATTCTATTGCCTCTGGCAATTTCTCATAATCAAATATCATATCTGATTTATTAAATTCGTATGACAATATTTGTTCTATTGAGCTATTAAACTTTACCTTTAGGAGCATTGATTTAATTGCAAAAATAAAATCCTCGTTATCTATAAAATTACCATTCGTTGTAACCTTCTCATCATTTACTCCTCCAATTTTATCTCTAACTATAAGTTTTATTACGCTTGGAAACTTGTTTTTATTATATAACTTCCCATACGATATCCCCAAACTTGGCTCTTGTATCTGAACAAAAACTGAATTTGAGGTCGGATTATTAATTTCTAATCTTACATATCCACTATTGTTAGAAATAGCTTGGGCTTCATTAATAAAGACTTTTGCATTTATAATCGATTTATTAGATAGTGAATCAAATAGTATAGTGGTTAGAGTAATAGTATTACTTCTTTTGCTTACTGTTTTAATTTTATTTACCTCTTTATTTTCAGAAATGGGTTGTTTAACTAAATAAAATTTATCAGGAACGTCAGGCTGAATAGGCCTTATCTCAGTTTTAGTTTTATATAAAGGATGGCTGATTATAACGCTCATAGATTTCAATTTATCTGTTGCTTTTATAGTAATTCTTGCAGTAAAATAACCAGTATCATCTGTTGATATATTATATTTACTTATAGTTTTTGATATAGTTATTTTCGCATTACTAACTGGTTTATTTGTTGATGAATCATAAACGTAGCCTTTATACAAAATTTCGCTACTTTGTAAAATTTTAGCGAATCCATAGATATTATTAAAAAGTAATATCAAATAAATAATAAATTTCATGATAGATATTTTTTAGCCTTTTTATGGAATCATAATTTTTATATCACCTTTAGTTGAAAAGGTTTCTTCATGTGCTGTGTGATTCTGATGGGTAACTCTAAGTATGAAAAAATCCGCTTTATCAGGAAATGTAAAACAGAATTCTCCATTTGCATCTGTTGTTTCACTTCTTGGAGTGTTAACTATAGATACTCTTGCATTAACAATAGGACTATCATTTAAGTCTACAACTCTTCCACATGTAAGATGATGCTCGTCATTAGAATCATCATTTCTTTTATAAACAGAATGAAAATATGCGCCAATAACAACTGCAATAGCACCAATAATCGCAACAATTATTTGAGTTGAACTTTTTGAGGCCATAAATTATAAAATTTTAATTAAAACATTAAAAATACTCAACACTAAGCCCAACTATATCCATCTGAAAATAAACACAATAAGGCAACATCCATCACTTCAAAAATAATAAATTTAAAGAAACATCTTGTTAAATGATTAAAAAATTTTCATTACTGTTTGGCCGAATTATTTATTACAATATGTAGTATCTTTGTATCCTGATTTTGACTGTATGGAAACTGTTTTAGATACCAACAGGCCCGTAGCACAAAACGGCCTGCTTACACAAAAACCCAAATGGCTAAGGGTAAAACTACCCACCGGCCAAAAATATACCGAACTGCGCGGGCTTGTAGACAAATACAAGCTTAACACGATATGCACATCGGGCAGCTGCCCTAATATGGGCGAATGCTGGGGCGAGGGCACCGCTACCTTTATGATACTGGGCAATGTGTGCACGCGCTCGTGCGGCTTTTGCGGCGTAAAAACCGGGAGGCCCGAAACCGTAGAATGGGATGAGCCCGAAAAAGTGGCACGTTCTATTAAGATAATGAATATAAAGCACGCGGTTATAACCAGTGTAGACCGCGACGACCTTAAGGATATGGGCTCTATCATCTGGGCGGAGACCATTAAGGCCATACGCAGGATGAACCCCACCACTACCCTTGAAACCCTTATACCCGATTTTCAGGGCGTAACCCGCAACATCGACCGTATTATAGAGGTGCACCCCGAGGTAGTTTCACACAATATGGAAACCGTAAAACGCCTTACCCGCGAAGTGCGCATACAGGCCAAGTATGAGCGCAGCCTTGAGGTATTAAACTACCTTAAAACAAGCGGCATTAACCGTACTAAGTCGGGCATTATGCTGGGCCTTGGCGAAACTGAAGCCGAAGTACTGCAAACCATGGAAGACCTGCGCAACGTAAACCTTGATGTGCTTACCATAGGCCAGTACCTGCAGCCGAGCAAAAAACACCTTCCGGTAAAAGAATTCATCACGCCGGACCAGTTTAAGAAATACGAGACTATCGGACTTGAAATGGGCTTCCGCCACGTAGAAAGCGGCGCGCTGGTACGTTCATCATACAAAGCCCAAAAGCATATTCTGTAAATTTGTTTAATAGGCCTCACCCCAGCCCTCTCCAAATGAGAGGGAGCAGCTTCACTCGGCCCTAAGTGGCATCCTGGTCGTGCTAATATCATAAATTAAAACAATTACTTTATGGAACGTAAAACGTATACGGCAGACTTTGCCACACTGAAAAAAGCATACCTTGAAGTAAAAGGCTTTCTTGAAGAAGAAAGTTGGGAGAATGTAAAATCATTATCTACTACAGTAGAAAATGACCTCGGCCTTTACGGTGATGACAATTATTACATGCTCATAAAGTTCATAGACAAATATCAACTTGAAGAAGATGGTTTTGATTACAGTACCCACTTCCTTTCAGAAGGCGAATTATTCAATTCAGGCACTATGTTCCTTCATTTACTACTACTACCGCTTTACATCATCAAATTAATTTCTTTCGGAAAAATAAATCTGCTGCCGCCTCCGGGTTATTGGGACAGTGAAACTACCCCAAAACCACCGACCTTACTTTTGGCGATATGGTAGCCTGGTACCTGGCAAAAGACTTCAGGCACCGTGCCGATATGGATATACGTTTGGCTTCATCATTATAAAACCACCTTGCAAATCCCACAACTACATACCGAGCGCCTTACCCTTACCCTCGTTACCCCGCAGGTGCTGGACTATATTTTTGCCAGTTATGCGGATTGGCAACTTATGGAGTTCTTTGGGTACACCGCTCCCGAAGCGATGGAAAAAGAGCGTTACAGGCATACTAACGGGCTTACTACCTTTAATAAGTCAATTTTATATTTTATGCTGGCCGATAAAAGTACGAGCAAGGTTATAGGCTATTGCGGCTACCACACCTGGTATACCGACCATAACCGCGCCGAAATGTTCTATGGCCTGCACTCCGATGCCTATAAACAACAGGGCATCATGACCGAAGCGCTAAACACTATTATTCCCTACGGTTTTAACGAGATGAACCTGCACCGCATAGAGGCCATGACCGCTACCGATAATATGGCCAGCATTAATATGCTTTTAAAATTCGGATTTGTGCAGGAAGGCCTTTTGCGCGAGCATTACCTGGTGAATGGCGTAATGGAAGATTCAGTTATGTTTTCGCTGCTGAAATGGGAATATAATTTAATTTAGGAAATTTTACCACAAAGGCACAAAGGTTTCACTAAGAACACTAAGCTGTTCGGTTATAAAGTACACCATTAGTACACACCCGAGGACGAAGACCGAACTGACGAAGTAAAACTTTGTGTCCTTCCGCTAAAAGCGGTGTTCTTTGTGCGCATTGTGAAAATCTTTGCGGACCTTGTTGTAAAAATATTCAGGCATAATCTAATCCTTAATTTAGTACCTTTGAGTCCTTATTTTTCTACAGAAAAAATGAAAAAAACACAAATAGCCATCAACGGTTTTGGGCGCATAGGCCGCAACCTGTTCCGGCTGCTCTTAAACCACCCCACTATCAAAGTGGTTGCCATAAACGACATTGCCGATGCCCGCACTATGGCGCATCTTATAAAATACGACAGTATACACGGCGTGCTGCCTTTTGAAGTTTCGCATACCGAAGAATCTATTTTAATAAACGGCATCCCCTACCCTTATATCCGGCAGAAAAACGTTGCAGATATCAACTGGGCGGCGCATGATGTAGATATTGTTATAGAGTCAACCGGAAGGTTCAAAACCCTTGATGACGCCCAGCAGCATATAGATTCAGGAGCCAAAAAGGTGATACTCTCTGCCCCGCCTGAAGACGACCGCATCAAGACCGTGGTGTTAGGCGTAAACGAACACATACTGGACGGTACCGAAACCATAATTAGCAACGCCAGCTGTACCACAAACAACGCCGCGCCGATGATGAAAATCATCAATGAGCTGTGCGGTATAGAGCAGGCCTATATTACCACCGTGCACTCGTATACTACCGACCAGAGCCTGCACGACCAGCCACACAAAGACCTGCGCCGTGCCCGTGCCGCGTCGCAAAGTATAGTGCCCACCACAACCGGGGCTGCCAAGGCGCTGACCAAGATTTTCCCGGAATTTGTGGGCAAAATAGGCGGCGGCGGCATACGCGTGCCCGTGCCTGATGGCTCGCTTACTGACATTACCTGCTATGTGCGCAAGGAAGTTTCGATCGAGCAGATTAACGCCGCCTTTAAAGCCGCTGCCGACGGCCCGCTAAAAGGCATTTTAGCGTATACCGAAGACCCTATAGTATCGGTAGACGTGATAGGTAACCGCAACTCGTGCCTTTTTGATGCGCTGCTTACGTCGGTTATAGATAAAATGGTTAAGGTAGTGGGCTGGTATGACAATGAGATAGGGTATTCGTCGCGGATTATCGATTTGATAACCTATGTAAGCCGATAGGTTTCCCCTGCCAAAAACTTGTACATACCTCGCTAAATCTTATCTTTGCTACTAAAAACAACACACACGGTAATGAAAAACACATTAATTGCCCCTTCAGTGCTTTCGGCAGATTTTGCTAACCTGCAGCGCGACGTGGAAATGATAAATAACAGTGCCGCCGACTGGTTTCATGTAGACATTATGGACGGCGTTTTTGTGCCGAACATATCCTTTGGGATGCCGGTGCTGGAGGCCATTGCGCGCCATGCAAAAAAAACCATCGATGTGCACCTGATGATTGTAAACCCCGACCCTTATATTAAGACCTTCGCCCAGCTGGGAGCTAATAACCTTACCGTGCATTATGAGGCCTGCACCCACCTGCACCGCACACTGCAGGCCATAAAGGCAGAAGGAATGACAGCAGGCGTGGCGCTAAACCCGCACACACCCGTACACCTGCTGGAAGATGTAATTAACGATATAGGCGTGGTGTGCATTATGAGCGTTAACCCTGGCTTTGGCGGGCAGAGCTTTATAGAGCGTACCTATGATAAAATAAGCACCCTTAAAGAAATTATAGTGCGCAACAACGCGAGCACCCTTATAGAGGTAGACGGCGGGGTAAGCGACAAGAATGCCGTGCAGCTGGTAGAGGCCGGTGCCGATGTGCTGGTGGCGGGCAACTACGTGTTCCGGGCCAATGACCCTGTAGAGACGGTAGCCAAATTAAAACAACAAACCTGCTTTTAAGAGCGGGTTTTTTTATAGGTTTATTGGTTTTGCTGTTGACTTTACCACTTTTATACTTTCTACTTGCTTAACTGTAATTTATTTTCTTAAATAAACGTTAATTCATATTTTTTTTTACCTTTAGCCTCCGCGTAAACCAACGATTAAAAACAAAAATATGAAAAGCCTTTATATAGCCCTGGCGCTGCTTTTTGCCGCTAATGCATCTTTTGCGCAAACTAAGGAAACCGAGGCAGCCGATAAGCTGTTTGCGCGTTTTGAATATGTTGATGCGGCCAAGGAATACCTTAAGCTGGCCCAAAAGAAAAAAGACCCTTATGTTTACAAGCAGCTTGCCGATAGCTACTTTAATGTATTTAACTCTAAAGAAGCCGTAAAATGGTATGCCAAATTGGTAGAAGCAAAGCCCGATGCGGAAAGCTATTTTCGCTACGCGCAGATGCTGAAAGCCGAAGGTAAATATGAAGAGGCGAATACCCAGATGCAAAAGTTTGCAAAGCTGGCCCCGGCCGACCAGCGTGCGGTAACCTTTAACCAGGATCCTGACTACCTGCCCAAGCTGCGCAGCCAGGTAAAGCTGTATGACGAAAAAATACTGGCCATAAACGACGAAAAGTATGCCGACTTTGGTGGTATACTGGCTAATGACAATACCTTTTACTTTGCCAGCTCGCGTAATGTTTTACGTAAAAAATACGGCCGTAACGAAGAGCCTTACCTTGATATGTACAGCGCTGCTTACAGCAACGGCCAGCTGGGCGAACCCGTAGCCATAACCGATATTAACTCTAAGTGGCACGACGGCCCGGCAGCGGTAACCGGCGATGGCAACGTGATGTATTTTTCGAGCGAAAGCTATGTAAACGGCACCTTTGAGAAAGACGATTCAGGCCAGCGCACCGGCCTGATACACCTGTTTCGTGCCGAAAAGAAAGACGGTAAATGGACCAATATAAAACCCCTGCCCTTTAACGGGAAAACCTGGAGCACCGGCAACCCGGCCATAAGCAAGGATGGCAAAACATTGTACTTTGCCAGTAACCGCAAAGGCGCCATGGGAGGCAGTACCGATATATGGAAGGTAGCCGTTAAAGGCCCCAACAGCTATGGCGAACCCGAAAACCTGGGCCCTAAAATTAATACTGAAGGCCGCGAAAACTTTCCTTCTATAAGCGATGACGGCAAGCTGTTTTTTGCATCAGACGGACGCAAGGGCTTTGGCGCGCTCGATATTTTTATGATAGACCTGGTGCACAACGGCGAGGCTTTAAATGTGGGGCAGCCCGTAAACTCGGCACAGGATGATTTTGCGTTTACCTTTAACACCACCCAGAACATAGGCTTTTTTAGCAGCAACAAAGCCGGGAAGGACAACCTGTACCTGGCCATACCCGTATGTGGCGTAGAAGCCGTGGTTACCGTTAAGGACGAAGTAACCGGTAAAATTATACCTGCCGCTAAAGTAGCGATATTAGACGAAAAGAATAATGTGATAGAAACCCGCGAAACATCGGCAGATGGGGTATTAACCTATAGTGTAGACTGTAATAAAGCCTTTAAGCTGAAGGCCGATGCCACGGGCTATGAAACATCTATGGTAACGCTGCCATCCAGCAAAGGCGGTACGGTAGATATTACGGCAAACCTCTCCCCCCTCAGCAAGCTTATTGTAAACGGCAAGGTATTGCTTAAGCCCATTTACTTTGAGTTCAACAAAAGCTTTATTACCCAGGATGCCGCTACCGAGCTTAACAAGCTGGTGCAGATATTGCAAACAAACCCTACTATGGTTATCGACCTGAAGGCGCATACCGATACCCGCGGCAGCGAGGAGTATAACCTTAAGCTTAGCGACGAGCGCGCAAGGGCTACCGTGCAGTATGTAATTTCGCAGGGTATCGCACCGGAAAGGATTTCGGGTAAGGGTTACGGCGAAAGCGAGCCCCTGGTTAAATGCGGCGAAAACTGTACTGATGAGGAACACGCGCAAAACCGCCGTACCGATTTTATAGTAGTAAAAAACTAAATAACCAGATGCTGCCCTGCATCTATAAAAAAATATTTCCCGCAGAGGGAGTAAAAAAAATCCCGTTTTATTAAACGGGATTTTTTTTACATTTATGGCATGAACGAGTTTTATAAATCGTATACCGTAGCCCAGGCTACCCAAAAACTGGAAAGCTACTGTGCCTACCAGGAACGCTGCCACGAAGAGGTGCTTCAAAAACTGAAAAGCCTTAACATGATACCGCAGGCCATTGATGCCATTATAGCCCACCTGCTGGAACACAATTTTTTGAACGAAGAGCGGTATGCCCGTGCGTTTGCCAGGGGTAAGTTCCGCATTAAAAAGTGGGGCCGCCGCCGCATAGTTCAGGAACTCAAGCTGCGGGGCATATCACGGTATAACATTGAGGCTGCGCTTAAGGAGATAAACGATGAAGAATATATAGCGACCTTTAATGAACTTGCGGGCCATCTGTGGGAGATAAGCCGCGAAACCCAGTTGCTTAAAAAGAAAAAAAAGATTTTAGACGCGCTACTGCGCAAAGGTTATGAAAGCAACCTGATATTTGATAAGGTACAAGAGTTATCCAAATAGCAAATAATTATTTGTATGATTAATAAAACCGTGATTTTTTGTTAATTTAGCAAAATATTATTCCGTGTTTTATTAACCATGAATAATACTATTATGAAATACGTCCTTAGCCTTATACTTGTGTTGTTCAGCACACTTGCTTTTGCCCAAAACACTTATGATTTTGCAAAAGCCGAAAAAAATGCGCGCAAACTTGTAAGTATACAGCCCGACAGTGCGCTTGCCATTATAAAAAAAACACTCGCGCAGCAGTCTGTACACGACAGCGTTTATGGTGCCATGTATAATATTTATGGCATTTACTACGGTATGCGCGGTAATAACGATTCGCTTATCTACTACCAGAAAAAATCGATTTCCTATCTTGAAGAATATCCTGAGCTAAAGGCCGGCAGCCTTAAAAACCTAAGCATAGGGTACCGTAATAAAGGGGATTTTGAGTCGGCATTAACGCACATTAACCTGGCGCTCGAAATTAACCGGCGTATTAAAAACAATGTGGGTATTGCGGTAGATTACGGCGAAATAGCCAGTGTGTACAACACCATGTCTAACTATGAAAAATCTATTGGTTACCTCCTTAAGGGCATTGAGATACTGAAAAAAGAAAAAAAACAGGAAAAACTGCCAGCCCTGGAGCAAAAACTGGCCAATACCTACCTGGCACAGCGCAATTTTAAATTTGCCATAGATTTGTATACAGAGTGCCTGAAGGATTTTAAACGGCAGGGGCAAATGAAAAATTATTACCTCACGCTGGTAAACCTCGCGGAGGCAAAAATTCATGTTGACGATTATAACGGCGCAAAAAATTCGCTTGCCGAAGCCATAAAGGGCCTTGAAGAATTTGGCGATAAAAGCATGATAGGCATTTGCTATGCCAAGCTGGGTAATGCCGAGCAAAACCTAAAGCACCACCCGCAGGCGCTCGCAGCCTATAAAAAGGGTATCGATATTTTGTTGGAAGCCAAATCTAACCGCACTTTACGCATAGCATCAGAATACCTTGATTTGCTTAACCAGGACAAAAACTACAGCCAGTCGCTGGATATGGTGGCCCGTATAGACGGGTCAGGCCTGTTTGGTATCAGCCCTGACGAAGACCGTATGCTCTACAAAAAATCGGTAGGCGATGCCTATAGCGGGGCTCACAATAGCGAGGCTGCCATAAAAGCCTACCAGGAAACAATAAGGCTAAAAGACTCTATAGCCGCTACAGAGCGTCAAATGGCCATACGGGAGGTACAGGCAAAATTCCAGACCGAACTGCAGCGCGAAAAAAACGTGTCGCTGGAAGCTACCAACAAAGTGCTTGAAAAAGACCTGAAAACCGAACGTACGCTGGCACTGCTGTATGTTATAGGTGCGCTGAGCATAATTATAACGGTATTGCTGGCATTGCGGAGCTTCCGCCTTAAAAACCGCCTGCAAAATGAGGAGCTGAAAACGCTGGCCGCCGAAAAAAACATGATACAGCAGCAACACCAGCATGAGCAGGAACTGATAAACGCCCAGCGCGAAACAATTGACGAAAAACAGCGGGAACTTGCCAGCACGGCACTGCGTATGGCCAGTTTTCAGGATGGGGTAACACAGATAATAGAAAAGTGCAGCAGCGGCGAAATAAATAAAATTGCAGATATGAAAAAGGAACTGCAACTGCTGGCCAAACAGGAAGATTACTGGAAGCAGTTTGAAACCCGCTTTAACAATGTTCACCCGGAATTTGGCACATCGCTGCAAATGCGCTTTAGCAAGCTCACTAAAAATGATGTAGAATTTTGCTCGCTCCTCAAACTGAACCTCAGCAACAAAGAAATAGCCTCGCTGCTGCAGATAAGCCACGAAAGCGCCATTACCAAAAAATACCGCATCAAAAAGAAAATGGAAATTAATGATGATGAGGAATTTGAGCGCCTGCTGATGGAGATGTAGGCGATTATCCTATTCCGCTAAATCAAGATTTATACAGGTAGCAAACCGTTTGTGTTTATTGGGTACGCCAATAAATATCTTCCTTTTGTATGATACGCTATTCTATATATAGCCTTTAAAAATGCAAAAAAGCCCCCACAAGGGAGGCCCAACTATAATGGTTTTGTGGTTTAAAATGTAGTGCCATCCGGCTGGTAGGCAAACTTAAAGGTAAAGTAGCGCGATGGCGAATCGATTGTAGGATTAGCCGGTGCATTTTGGTAATAGCTTAGTATCTCCATCTTTGCATACTTTCCGTCGTGGGTTTTTATAAGCAGTATCCGGCCGGCCTTAGGGGTTATCAAATGGTTTGTGCTGTCATAAATATACCATCCGTTGTCGCTGCCTATGGGTATGGCATAAGTATCCGGCCCATCCTGTGTAAAAACGGCCGTTGCGGGCACCTGTGTTACCGAATTATACGTACCGGTAACAATACTTGCCGCGCCGGTACCGGTGCGCGCAGGCTCATCATCAATACCTATTTTATCGCCGCCGTTTATAAGCAGTGTGGTACCCCTAAAGGCAATATCCCAGTCGTCTCCGGTAACGGCAGCGTTTTGCGAAAAGCTGAATTTGGCAAAACTACCGCCCGAAGCACCGCCCTGGCCGCCGGTCTGGTTAGCAAAAAAGTTGCTAACGGTTACAGTTTCTACCGCCTGGGGGCCTGCGGGGGCGGCAACATCGTCATCACCACTGCACGATGAAACTAATAGTGCCGATGCGGCCAGGAACGCGGTTATAAAAATATTTTTCATGGTTTTATAGTGTGTTTAATTATTAAAAGTTGTACTGTACTTTAGCATACCACTGCCTCCCGGAAATGTTGCTTATCTGGGCTTCGTTTGTAAAATCGAGCAGGTTGTTTGCCCCCGCCTGTACCAGGAAATTTTTGCCAATGTGCTGTATTGCCGAAAGGTTTACTATAAAATACCCTGCTACAAAATTGTCATACTTGTCTATATAATCGTTGCCGTTTGTACTGGCAAGGCCGTATTTGCTCCGGTATACAACGCGTAATGAAAAGTCGGTTTTCCAGGGCTGCAGGGTATAGTACAGTTTCAGGTTAGCCGAATGCCTTGAACGGTTAGGCAGCCCAAAATAGTCGGAAGTTTTAAGCAGTACACTGCCGCTGGAGCCGTTAACGGCATATTCCTCCCCTGCTTTAATCCTGTCTATAACCCCCGGGTCTTTGGCAATAAGGTACTGGTAGCCTGCCGTAACCCTAAAATCACCGGCAAGCTTATAAGTGGCATTGGCCTCAAGGCCGTAGGTATTCACTTTGTTTACATTATAGTAGCTAAATACATTCTGGCCGTTGGTTTTATCGGCAACTATACGGGTATCTATAAGGTTTGAAATGGTGTTATAAAAAAGGTTACCCTCTGCGCTAAAACTGCCCTTTTTATAGCTTCCGCCAAAATTGTAATTTACTGAACTTTCGGCTTTAAGCGGGGTGCTAAAATCCAGGGGCAGGCGGCTTGATAATAATCCCTGTGCCTCCAGCTTATCAAGGTTCTCCTCTGCAACATTATAGCCCAGCACCGTATAGCCCACCGCAGCATTGTTAAAATCAAAATACAATTGCCTGAAATCGGGTGCCTTATAGCCGTAGCCCATAGATGTTTTTAGCGAAAAATTACCGCTAACGTCATAGCGCACGGCCAGCTTAGGGCTAAGCTGCGAGCTGTACCTGTTGTGGTTGTCAAACCGCGCGCCGGCAAGTACATTTAATTTATCGGTAGGACTGTAGTCGTATTGGGTATACACATACTGGCTGTTGAATATGGCCCGGTTTGCAAAATAAGAGCGGTTCAGCGTTTCATAATTCATGCCCACACCGGTGGTAAGCAGGCCCCTGCCCAGGTTAAGCATGCCGCGAAATTCAGGGCGCAAAAGCCACTGGTTGTAAAACGTATTGCCCTCATCATAGGGCTGGCCGTTATAATTTTCCAGGTATTGGTGGGTTTGGTAATTTGTGGTATACAGTTCATATTCGGTGCGAAAGCCACTACTCCACTTTTGGTCGAGGCGTAGCTGTGCGTTTACTTCATCAATTTCGGCATCACCTGTATAATAAATGCCTTCAACCGTTTGATTGTAATCCTGTTTTTGGTTAAACAGGCGCACCGAGGTGGTAAGTTTTACGTTGCCAGAAAAATCGTAAAACACCTTGGGCTGCAAGGTCGTGTTATTATAGGCTTCAACGGTCTTGGTGTCATCTGTATTCACCAGGTCGTAGCCATTTGTGGCAAAATGGTTGGCAAACACCGTACCGTAAAGCTTTTTTCTTTTAAAGTTCAGGGTAGCGTTGCCGTCGTGGGTTTCAAATGCGCCGTAACGGTAGGACACCGCCCCGTTTACACCCTCTTTTTCAGGCTTTTTTGTAATAATGTTTATTACCCCGGCCAGCGCTTCAGAGCCGTATAGCGATGACGATGCCCCTTTTACAATTTCGATACGCTCTATATTGCCCACGGTTATACGGCTAAGGTCAAACGTTCCGGCGCTGCGGCCCACCAGGGGTACGCCGTCTATAAGTATAAGGGTGTAGGCCGAATCGAGCCCCTGCATCTGCAGGCCTTCGCCGCCGCCAAAATCAGGCACGGTTACAAGGCCGGTTTGCTCAGCCAGTAGTTCGCTAAGGCGGTTTACCCCCGCCCGCATTATGGTGGCAGAGTCGATAACGGCGCCGGGCAGCGGTAACGATTGCAGGTTGCGGTTTGTTCTGGTTGCTGTAATAAATACTTCGTGCAGGGCTTCCGGCTTTATGCTGTCCTGTTTTTGCTCCTGCGCAAACGCGCCAAAACAAAGCAGGGGTATGCCTATAGCCAGAAATTTATTTAGAAGCATTATGAATTATTTTTTGCAAATATAACTTCTATTTTTATTTGTTCTAAATAAAATTAATATTTTTGTAGCCGATTATTACAACCTTTAAATAACAACATGATGAACAAAAAAATGCTCCTGTCGGTTACGGCTTTAGTGTGCGCGCTTACGGCCAGCAGCCAGGGAAACAAAAAAGAAGACATTAAGGCCATCAAATCGATGTGTGGCTGCTATGAAGTGGAATTTAATTTTACCGAAACCTTTGCGTATGCCAAAGACAGTGCCGGGTACCAAAAATCGCCTACAAAGCACGAGCATGCGCTGGAGTGGGTAGAACTGGTGGAAGACACCCCAAACAAACTGGTACTGCAGCACCTGCTTATAGTGGGCGAAGGGCCGGACGATATTGTAAAGCACTGGCGCCAGGACTGGATATATGAAAACACCGAGTTGCTGGCTTATGATAAAGGCCAGACCTGGAAATATAAAAAGCTAAACGCGAAGGATGTAAAAGGCCAGTGGACACAAAAGGTATACCAGGTAGACGACAGCCCGCGCTATGAAGGTACCGCTACATGGGCCTATATAGATGGCGTAACATCATGGACAAACATAACCGATGCGCCCCTGCCGCGCCGGGAGCACACCATACGCAAGGATTATAATGTTTTAAAACGCCGTAACATACACGCCATAACCCCCTATGGCTGGTCTCACGAGCAGGATAACGATAAGCTGGTGCGCGACGATAACGGAAACGATGTGGTGCTTGCCCAGGAAAAAGGCCTTGATAAATATAAAAAAGTGGCCGACAGCAAATGCTTGATAGCGCAAAACTGGTGGGCTAAAAACAAGGAACTCTGGAAAAAAGTGCGTACCAAATGGCAAACGGTAGCCGATAAGGATAAAGACATTGTGCTTAACGCGAAGGTTAAAAACAAAACGCTGTACTCTTACCTGTTTGACCTTAAGCCCGATGCCACACAGGCAGAAGTAGATACAATTATTGACAGCTTTATTGTAAGCAAATAATTTGAGTTGAGTTTAATCCAAAAAAAAGCAGCCCTTAACAGGCTGCTTTTTTAATGCTGTATTGTAAAAAAATTTAGATGCTGCCGCCTTCTGCGTGGCATGATTTTTTAGCTTCGGTGTGGCCTGAGCAGCAGCCTGCCTTTTTATCTTTGGCACAGCCTTCAGTAGCGGTAGCCTTTTTGTCGGCTTTGCTTTCTTTTGCCGCTTTTTTCTTTTTGCCTTTGTCTTTATCGCCAAAAGCCTTTGCATCAAAAAACGCTTTATCGCCAGACGTTTTTACATCAGATACCTTATAAGCGCCATCGGCAATTTTCTCAACGGTTTGCACAAAGGTTTCGGGTGTTTGCACGGCAGGGTCAAAAGAAATGGTAGCGGTTTTGCTGTCAAAGTCTACCTTGGCATCTTCTACCCCTTCCATATCGCTTAGTTTTTGCTCTATGGTTTTGGCGCAGCCCATCGGGCAGGTCATGCCGTCAATTTTAAAGGTAGTGGTTTCGGTTTTAGCATTTGCCGCGGTTTCCTTTACCTGGGCGCTGTCTGTAACCAGTTGTTCATTGGTTTCTATAGTACCGTCTTTAGCGGTGTCTTTACAGCTGGCAAATACCAGGGCAGCAGCAGCTATAAGCGAAAGTTTTTTTGCAAAATTCATATCGGTATACTTTTTAAATTAATAAGTGTATTATAATCAGGTTACAAATGTAATTAAAAACACAATGGATTGTAAAAACACGCCGCCGTTTTTTCGCTGCAAAAAATGCTGTCGTATCCTTGCTGCCAAAAAAAAATCCCGGGGCAAAACCCCGGGACCTCTATATAATGCTTTACCGGATTTAGAACGGCAAATCGTCGTGGTCTTCTTCCTTATAGTGGTTCGCCGGTTCAAAAGCGTCTTTAGGTGCTGCAGGCTGCTGTCCGTAATTTTGCTGCGGTGCCTGTCCGTAATTTTGCTGCGGCTGCTGGTATCCACCTTGTTGCGGCTGGCCATAGCCCTGCTGCGGCGCCTGCTGGTAGCCTTGCGGTGCCTGCTGGTAACCCTGCTGTGGCGCGTCGCCGCCCCTTTCTATCCTCCAGCCCTGTATGGCGTTAAAATATTTTGTTTCGCCCTGTGGGTTTACCCACTCACGGCCCCTAAGGTTAATAGAAACTTTTACGGGCTCGCCCACCTGGTAGTTGTTTAGCAGGTCGCACTTGTCCTGGGTAAATTCTATCATTATGTGCTGCGGGTATTGCTCATCTGTGGTAATTACCAATTCCCTTTTCCTGAAACCGTTTGCCCCAAAAGCCTTGGTTTCGTCAATCATCCTGATCCTTCCTGAAACTTCCATAATTTTGTTTTGTTTTTTCTGCCACACAGGCAGCAATCGTTACTATCTACTATTTAAAAATCTTTTTTTGCAAGCAGCAGCTTCCATGCGGTAGCCACCTCATTATCGTCAAGGTATTGCTTGGCGCGGCGCAGCTTCTTCTCCTCATCATCACCGCTTAAAAGCGCTTTTGCCTCAAAGCTCCCTTCTACAAATATAGCTATTTCTTCATCGGTAGGCAAGGTTTGGGTATTGCCCAGCCTGCCAAGGTCATTCCCATTAAAAACAGGGCTTTGCTTTATATAATCCGGTATGGCATCTACACCTATACCCAGCGTGGTAAGTGGTTTTTCTACTTCAAAAAGCCCCTCGCGCGAGCGTGAGTACCAGTTACCACCCAGCCGCGAAACCAGGTCTATCTTATACTGGTCTATCGCGCCGTTTTGGTCGAGTATGCTTTCATCTATATGCATTTTAAGCACCTCGCACAGCACCAGGTTACCGGCGCCGCCTTCATTTCCCAGCGAAATAATTTCATTTACACGGCACTCAAACTGCACCGGGGCCCCGGCCACGCGTGGCGGGGCCACCATATGGCTGGGCAGCATGGTAAAGCCGGCTTTTTCAAATTCGTTAACCCCGGCAGCATACTCCGTACTGCTTAGCGAGGTTTGCTCTACCATGTCAAAATTTACCACGTTAATAACCACTTCCCTGTTTAATTCCGCGTTCAGCAGCGTGTGTTTTACCGTGTTGTCCCTCACCCTTCGCGACGGCGAAAAAATAAGTATGGGCGGGTTAGTGCTGAACAGGTTAAAAAAACTAAAGGGTGAGAGGTTAGGCACCCCGTCTTTATCTACCGTACTGGCAAGCGCTATGGGCCTGGGCCCTACCGCACCCTGCAAATAACCATGGAGCTTAGGCGTAGGGGTTTCTTTCGGGTCTATGGTAAGCATCTATATTGTGTGTGTTTTAGCAAAGATACTTTTTCTAACTAAAGCGTTGTAGTATTTAACGCAGGTTGTTAATAAAATAAAGGCGGCATTTTTGCCGTTATTGTAACCCGCCTTACAACACCTATACTTTTACTATCTTTAGGGCGTAAATAACGTTGTATGCAAATTACCGACAAGAGGGCTTTAACCCGCTGGATTATTATAGGAGGTTCATTTTTAACGGTGGTTTTTATCATCTGGAACACCTACTACCTGTTCCAGATATTTAAAGAGGAGGAGCGTACCAAGATGGAGCTGTGGGCAAACGCCACCGAGTCGCTGCCCGAGGCAGACGGCAAGGCGCTTATAGCCCTTAGTACCATTATAAACAACAACACTACCATACCCATAATACTTACCGACAGTGAGGGAAAAATAAGCTCCTGGCGTAATATAGACGACCGCGTAATGAAAGACTCGGTACAGGCCTACACGCTGCTGGACGAACTTAAGTCGGGCGAAAACAAGCTGGCTATAGAATACCTGCCGGGCGAATTTCAGTATGCCTATTACGGCAATTCTTTTTTACTGGAGATACTTAAGTACTACCCCCTGGCCCTGGCTATTATAATACTGCTTTTTGGCGCGGTTATCTATAACTTTTACCGGGCTACCAAGGCAGGCGCCCAAAACCGCCTGTGGGCCGGTATGGCTAAGGAAACCGCACACCAGATAGGCACGCCATTATCATCACTTTTAGGGTGGATAGAGATAATGCGGGCCGATGATGTAGATGAAACCACCGTAAGTGAGATAGAAAAAGATGTACTGCGCCTGCAAACCATAGCCGACCGCTTTAGCAAGATAGGCAGCGAGCCGCTGCTGGAGGAACGCGACATAGTGGCCGAGACCGAGCGCTCGTTTGAGTACCTTAAAAGCAGGGCGAGCAAACAGGTAGCCTTTACTTTTAACGCGCCAAAACACCCGGTGCCGGTACTGCTTAACCCCGAACTGCACAGCTGGACAATAGAGAACCTTGTAAAAAACGCCATTGATGCCATGAAGGGCAAGGGTAGCCTTGACGTGAGCATAGAGGAGCGCGAAACCTATGTAAAAATAAAAGTAACCGATACCGGCAAGGGCATACCCAAGGCACAGTTCCGTAAGGTGTTTGAACCCGGGTTTACCACCAAGCGGCGCGGCTGGGGCCTGGGATTATCGCTTACCAAGCGTATCGTGGTAGAGTACCACAAGGGCCGCATTAAGGTCGCCCACAGCGAGCTGGGCAAAGGTACTACCATGCAGGTAAGCCTGCAAAAGGTGTAAATAAAAAAGGGCAAAACTAAACAGCTTTGCCATCAGAACAAGGTTGGGATAGCAATATAATTGACTACCTTGTATAAGTAAATTCGATACTATTACTGCTTACACCATCTCCGTCCATATCATATCCTGAAACTACAAGGGTGGAAGATGTGAGTTTTGTTATTATGAGAGATTCTGAACCGCCGATGGTAAGCCTTTTCCCCACTAAGGTATAGGTACCCGAATTATCGGAATGAAAAATACAATCTTCGAAATAGTATACAGATGTAATCGTGCCATCGGTGTTAAAAACTACGTAATCCCGAGAAGTAGGGCACAAGTTATCATGAAGGTACATCTGGCCATTGTCAGGGTATCTTGTACTGCTGCGAAACCACTTGCCAGAGGTTAGTTTAGATACATCAACTGCAGGTTCATTATTGTTATCATCAGAGCATGATGCGAATAGTAACACCGCCATAGCAAGGCCTAATAGTTTTTTCATGGTTGGTTTTTATTTAGTTGTCACTACCGCAAAAGTATAAAATTAGAGAAAACAAAAAAGGGCAAAACCAAACAGCTTTGCCCTTTTCAGTAATTTTTTACAAACCTATTAGTTAGATTTATACGTATCAGTAGTTGTAAAGGTAACACCGTTTAATGTTTCCTGATACTTTAAAACAAGCGTGCTTGCATCAAGTGTTTCTACAGTAGCAACATCAGTAGTACCATCAAGAACAGTAGTAACTGTATTACCACTTACGGTATACGTTCCTACATCTGAATCCGCTTCGCAGTCGCTGTAGTGGTATACATCAGTATACACCCCGGCCGTGTAAGTAACATAATCTTTTGATGTAGCACAATCGTGATCATACACTTCATTTGAAAGTTCCTGCCCTGCGGCTACAGTTTTAGAACTGCTGTAATACCACTTACCGGCTGTAAGTTTAGACATGTCTACTGAAGATCCTTTGTCATCATCTGAACACGACATAAGAAGGGCTGCGGCCATAGCAAGGCCAAGAATTTTTTTCATGGTTAGTTTGAATTAAAAAAATTGGTTAGTAATATCTACCGCAAATCTATATCTATTTTGCACAAAAGCAAACAAAAAAGCCGGCTATGCCGGCTTTTTACGGTTTTATCACAATTGTGGCTATAAATTTGCACTTATTTGTTTCGCCAGTGCTTCAAATTCATCTTTTGATAACGTTACCTTATCAATAAAGCGCATTTCGTCCATAGTATTTAGCGGTATAAGGTGCACATGCACGTGCGGCACCTCTAATCCTACCACGGCAACGCCCACTCTTTTGCACGGTACAGCTTTTTCGAGCGCTATGGCTACCTTACGGCTAAACCGCATCAGGCCCAGGTAATCTTCCTCGTCCATATCAAAAATTTTGTTTACCTCCTGCTTGGGTATGCACAGCGTGTGCCCCTTAGC
The DNA here is from genome assembly GCF_046613695.1 of Flavobacterium sp. RHBU_24. NCBI lineage: Bacteria > Pseudomonadati > Bacteroidota > Flavobacteriia > Flavobacteriales > Flavobacteriaceae > Flavobacterium > Flavobacterium sp. RHBU_24. Next base: position 38,022 of record NZ_JBKJHD010000015.1, read on the forward strand.
ATTGGGGTTAACATCTAAAAACGCCAGGTAGCGGTCGTCTTCGGTTATTTTGTAGGCCGGTATTTCGCCGTTTATAATTTTAGTAAATATGGTGCTCATGGGAGTATGTATAATTATGCCCTTGATATTTCAAGTACTTCAAACTTAAGGGTGCCGTTTGGCACTGTTATTTCGGCCACTTCCCCTACTGATTTGCCTAAAAGGCCTTTGCCTATGGGCGATGTAACCGATATTTTGCCTGACTTAAGGTCGGCTTCGCTTTCTGCTACAAGCGTATAGGTCATGGTAGTGCCGTTTGCCTGGTTTTTTATTTTTACGGTACTAAGCACCAATGCCTTAGAAAGATCTAACTGCGATTCATCTATAAGGCGGGCATTAGACACCAGCTCTTCCATCTTAGATATTTTAAGTTCCAGCAGGCCCTGGGCCTCTTTCGCGGCGTCATACTCTGCATTTTCAGAAAGGTCGCCCTTATCCCTTGCCTCGGCTATGGCCGCACTGGCTTTAGGGCGTTCTATGCTTTTTAGCTGGTCCAGCTCATCCCTCAATTTTTTTAACCCCTCTGCGGTGTAATACGATACTGTACTCATAACTTCGTCGTTTATATAAATAGAAAAAATCCCAACAGCGCGGGATTTCTTTATTCAAAGATAATATATTTTTATTAAACCTGTTTTTTATTCTGCTATTGCAGCCACCAAAGTTAATTAAATTAAATTTGTATCATAATTTTTACATCCCTTTTTAAAATTGCCATGAAAAAATTCCTTGTGCTCCTTTTGCTAACGCCGGTTTTCTGGGCGTGCAGCAATGATGATTACCGCTATACCACGCGCTACCTGCCTAACTATAACTTTAGTATAGATATAGACATGAGCCTGCCCCTGTATACCGACCTGCTGTATACCGGTAATGCCAAAAAGATAACCGTAGCCGGCATAGGCATAAACGGGGTTATTGTAATGAATACCGGCAGCGGGTATGCCGCATGGGAGGCCAGCTGCCCTAACCAGGAACTGAGCAGCTGCTCCGGCCTTACCGTAAACGGTGTAAACGCGGTATGCCCCTGCGATGAGGTAGCATACAGCCTGTTTACCGGGCAGGCCACCACGCCGGTAGAGTTTCCGCTAAAGCCGTACCGGGTTGCGGTAGTAAGCCAGAATGTTATCAGGGTGTATAATTGATGTGAGGTACTGAGGCGCTAAGGGCCTTAGGTACTAAGCACCTAAGCTACTTCTTCATATAAAACACCAGTGTACCGCCTTCCATAATATCGCTGTGCTTTATGGTGGTGCTGTTTAAAGGCTTACCATTCAGTTCTATTTTCTTTACATAAACGTTGTTGGCACTCTGGTTTTTTGCAGTTATGGTAAAGGTTTTGCCGTTTTCTAATTTTAACGTGGCTTCTTTAACCAACGGGCTTCCTAACGCATACTCATCGCTGCCCGGCGCTACCGGGTACAACCCCAGGCTGCTGAAGATGTACCAGGCACTCATCTGGCCGGTATCATCGTTACCGCCCAGGCCATCGGGGGTGGGCCTGTACATGGCGTTGAGTATCATGCGCACGCGCGCCTGGGTTTTGTGGGGCTGGCCCACCCAGTTGTATAAATAGGCAACGTGGTGGCTGGGTTCGTTGCCGTGCACATAGTTGCCTATAATGCCATCGCGGGTAATGTCTTCGGTATGCTCAAAATACTTATCGGGGAGCTGCATGGTAAAAAGCGAATCAAGGTGCTGCGTGAATTTTTCCTTACCGCCGTTCAACTCAATCAGCGCTTTCGGGTCCTGCGGCACGTAGAGGCTGTAGTTCCACGCGTTGCCTTCTATATACCCCGCCTGCGAAGTCTCCAGCGGGTCGAATTCCTTTATAAACGTGCCATCGGCCAACTTTGCCCGCATAAACCCGGAGCTTTTATCCCAAACGTTTTTATAGTTTTCGGCACGGGTACTGTATTTAATAAACGTATTGGTTTCGCCCAGCTTCTTTGCCATCTGGGCAATGCACCAGTCGTCATAAGCATATTCCAAGGTTTTAGAAACCGATGCCCCGCTTTTATCTTCGGGTACATAGCCCAGTTTTTCGTAGTATTTAATACCATCATAATAACTTAGGTTCGACGAGCTTACACACGCCTCCAGCGCCAGCTTAGTGTCAAAACCGGTATTACCCTTTGCCACCGCGTCGGCAATAACCGATACCGCGTGGTAGCCTATCATGCACCAGTTCTCGTTAGCATAATGGCTCCATACCGGGAGGGCATGGTGTACACTCTGGGTGTAATGCGCTAACATGCTGTTTATCATGTCGGCATTCCGTTTTGGTTGTATAACATTGAATAACGGGTGCAGCGCGCGGTAGGTATCCCAAAGCGAAAAGGTGGTATAGTTTGTAAAACCATCAGCGGTGTGTATATTCTGGTCGAGGCCTTTATACTTCCCGTCGGCATCCATATATACCGTAGGGTTAATAAACGCGTGGTACATGGCGGTATAAAAATTAACCTTATCGCCTTCGGTAAGGGTTTCTACTTTTATCTTGTCGAGCTCTTTTTCCCAAAGCTGCTGACCTTCGGCTTTGGTCTTTTCAAAATCCCAATGGGGAATCTCCTTTTGCATGTTGGCTACAGCCGCTTCGGTACTTACCGGGGATAGTGCGAACTTTACCTGTACCTGCTCCCCTGCCGCCACATCAAAATCAAAATACATGCGCAGGTTTTGCGCCGCCTGCTCGGGGAAGTTTTTTGTCTGGTCAAAACGGCGCCAAAAGCCGTTGTAAATGTTATCGGTATCATACGTCTGCGCACCGTAGTTCTTGGGCGCTTTACTAAAGGCCATGGCAAAATATACCGTACGGTTGCGTGCCCAGCCGCGCGTTTGCCTATATCCTGTAATTAACGTGTCGTTCTCCACACGCACAAACGTCCACACGTTCTTATTCTCGTGGTTGTAAATACCGTACATAAAGTCAGCAATAATGTGCGCGGTTTCTGCTTTCGAAAATGTATAGCGGTGGAAGCCTACCCGCTGGCTGGTGGTAAGTTCGGCAGTAATATTGTGGTCGTCCAGCTTTACCTTATAGTAATCGGCCTGCGCCACCTCATTGGCATGGCTGTACGCCGAACGGTAGCCGCTGCCCGGTTTATCGGCTGTGCCGGGGTTAAGCTGTAATTTTCCCGTAGTAGGCATCAGCAGGAAATCACCAAGGTCAGAATGCCCGGTTCCGCTAAAGTGCGTATGGCTAAAGCCTACTATGGTTTTGTCTTCATACTGGTAACCGGCGCAGTACTCATACACCTTGCCATTGTATTTTTTATTGAGTTCGTAGGCAATGGTATCGGTCTCCGGGCTCAGCTGCACACTGCCAAAAGGCACCGTTGCACCGGGGTAGGTATGCCCCATGCGCTGGGTACCTATGAGCGGGTTGACGTACTGGTAGTTTTTCTTTGCCTTCTGGCTGTAACCAAAAAGGGAAAATAGCAGTGTTGCGGCGAGTAGCTGTAGTTTCATAGTTTGTGTTGTGTAACACAAAGATGAGAAAAATTTGCACATTATATCCTCTCCCCAACAGGCGGGTACAGTCCGGCAGCAAATACTATATACCGGCTAATCCATAACCAAAACATCCGAGTGGAGCTATTCCCCTCCTTCGGAGGGGTGGCTGAAAGCCGGGGTGGGCCTAACCAAAAAATGAGAATACCCATCCCACCCTACGGGCACCCCTCCGAAGGAGGGGAATGCGTGACCTGAAAATGGACATCAGAACTTTGAGGGACTTTGCGAAATGATCCAAAAACAAAAAAATCCTGCCTTGTCTCCAAAGCAGGATTTTTTTTAAGCTACTAAGCTGCTCAGAAGCTTAGAAGCTCTCTTTAAAACTTCAACGTTGCCCCCACTAAAAAGTTGCGGGTGGCCTGCGGGTAATAGTACGGGTCGCCCCACATATAGCCGTTAGAAATATACTCTTTGCCGGTTATGTTGTTTATAAGCCCGCTTAAAACAACCGATTTAAATACCGATACGTTTTTAAACTCGTAGCTAAGGTTAATGTCGTTTATAAAATAATCTTTCAGCTTGCTGTTATCCGATTCAAGGTTATCCATATACTGCTCGCCCACATATTTAGAAAGCAATGCGGCCTGGAAGTTTTTAAACGGGGTAAATATCAGCTGGTTTGCCGCGATTACCGATGGCGAAAACGCAATCTGGGTATCGCCCACATTCATAGGCCCGTCTTCCGTTTCGTTAAAAAAGTCGAGGTTCTTGTTGCGGCTTAATGATATATTGGGGCGTATGGTAAGGAACTTAGCCGCCGTGATGCTGGCCTCTGCCTCAATACCCGCACGGTAGCTGTCGCCGCTGTTTGCATATATGGGCGATCCTACATCGTTAATAGCGCCGGTAAGTACCAGCTGGTCTTTATAGCGCATGTAGTAGCCGTTAAAGCTAATGCTGTTGCTGCCTTTTTTATACCTCCAGCCCAGCTCAAAATCGTTAAGCGACTCCGGTTTTACGCTGCCGTTTTCATAATCGCTGCGGCGTGGCTCTTTATTACCGCGCCCGTAGCTAAAGTAAACACTGTATTCCGTATCAATAGTATAGGTTATACCTGCCTTAGGGTTAAAGAAGTTAAAGGTATCATCCGCCGGTATAACGTACTCATTATCTTCGGTAACGTTATCTGCCTTGTAATGCACCCTGCGGTACTGCAAATCGCCATAAAGGCTCAGGCTGCTGCCGATGGCGTAATTTGCCTTGGCAAAAATATTAAAGTCGGTTTTGCTGGCGCTGTTGTTGTAATACAAATCATCCGGCCTTGTAGTAGCGGAGTACTGCGACCAGATGGCCTTGCCAAAATGCGCGCCCTCATATTTATTAGCGCCACCGCCCAGGGTAAAGTTAAATCCCGACTTGTTGTATACGGCAGAAAATGTAGTGCCATAAAAGTCGTTATCCAGCCATTTTTGGGTAATAACATCCGCAAAGGCTATGGTTTCGCCGCCTAAAGTTAACGGCTGTATGCCATACGCAGGCAGTTCGGCATCGTCGCGGTAGTTTTCATAATAGCCTTTACCTTTAGTATAGAATCCGGCCAGGTTAGTACTCCAGTTTGCACCCCACTTTTCGTTCCAGTGCAGCTGGTACTGGTCCTGCCAGTAGTTATCGGTTTCATTGTCATAAAAGCGCACATTGCCTGCCTCATCGGTATAATAGCCCGAGTAGTTGTACTTACGGTCTGTAGCCATGGTAGCGGCATCAATACCGTTCCAGGCCTGGTAGGTTTTTTCGCTTCCGCCAAAGGCAATGGCCTTTATAAGTGTGGTTTCGCCCACGTAAGTACCCTGCAAAAAATAGGATTTGAGGCTTGTAGACGCACGATCGATGTAGCCATCGCTCTCTATGTTGCTCAGCCTTCCCGCTACTTCAAAACGGTTGTTTATCAACCCGCTGCTAAACTTAACGGTGTGTTTGCGCGAATTGTAGCTGCCAAAGGAGTTTGATATCTCACCCCCGGCCTCTTTTCGGAACGCATCGGTAAGCACGTTAAGGCTGGCGCCAAAGGCCCCCGCGCCATTAGTACTGGTACCCACACCGCGCTGTAGCTGGACATTTTCTGCGCTTGAGGCAAAGTCGCCCATGTTAACCCAGTAAGTACCATGTGATTCAGCATCATTATAAGGTATACCGTTAAGCGTTACGTTAATGCGGCTGGCATCGGCGCCACGCACCCTAATGCCGGTGTAGCCTATGCCGTTACCCGCATCGGTAGTAGTTACTACACTTGGTAAATAATTAAGCAATACGGGAATGTCCTGGCCCAGGTTGCGCGGGGCAAGCTCTTCTTTAGAAACATTGCTAAAGGTTACCGGCGCAGTGGCGTTTACACGCACGGCCTGCACCAGCACCTCATCAAGTTTTTTAATACTGTCCTGCTGTGTGGTTGTAGGTTGCTGCGCGAAGGCAAGGCCTGTAAAAAAAGTTGTGGAAAACAGGAGAAGTTCCTTAATACCTATGCACCTAAGCGCCTCAGTACCTTTTTTAAATAATTGTTTCATCCGTAAATGGTTTTACGAATAAAAGGGGGAATTATTCTTTTTTTAGTTAAACTTGTTTTTTGGCACAGTAGCGGCGTGCACTCCGCGCTGTTGCCTTTTATTCCCTTGGCAGCATTACCCGCCCAGGTTCTTTGGGTATGATCTCAGCCCGATTGTTTTGGGCACCCCTTTGAGACGGGGCAAATGTAGACAATAATTTCAGATTTCAGATTTTAGATTTCAGATTTTTTTACTTGCAGATAGGACAGAGAGGTGATAGACGATAGATAATGCCTTTGGCGGAAAGCTACCAAGCGTCGTGCCCTTTTAGGAATAATACTCATATCGCTTTGTATTCGCTGTGAAAAAAGCCTTTTGCTCCCTGGTAAAAATATCACAGCCTAAAAACCGGATGGCCCGGACTATCATCTCACATCTGTCATCTCTCCGTCTTTCCGAATTACCCATTAATCATAAAATCGCTTTTTAAACACTAAATACCTATGTTAATCTATACTGTAACTATCGCAACGCTTTGCTAACCAAAAGAAAACAAACCTAACAATTGGTTAAACATTGGCTTACCATTTTAAAACGGTTTAGAAACCCACTTTGTAAGCTGTAATGCGGTACTTTGCAATGGTCGCGACCCTATAGTAGTTGTACAGCTACGCTCTAAATACATTTGTAACAACAACTAAAAACCTCTCAGGGAATGAAAACAAAATTCTTATCAGCAGTTGCCGTTACGGGCATACTGCTCTTCGCGGCATGTTCTGCGCCATCGCTTGAAGACGGCAGCGACAGCATTTTTGATAAAAGCACGGCCCGTGAAGCAGCCGTAACCAATACTAACCCATTCTTAAACTGCAACTGTACCGAAAGCCCCACAAAAGTTACCGGCAGCACCGCCGCAGGCTATGCCGCCGCCTTTGCACCGCTGGTAAAATTTGACCGCGCCGCGCCGGACTACCCTACATCTGTAGAAGATATATGGGCCAGCACCAACCCCGCCAGCATAGTGTGCAACGGCACACTACAACTTACTAACGCCACGGCGCCGCAAAGCCTTAACTTCCCTACCTATTATGACGTGCAAAACCACCCTACCGATGCCGACAAGGCCTTTGTAGAGTACTGGTTTGTATACAAGCGCCAGGAGCCGTGCTCTGCGGGGCAGGGCGCCCATGATTATGACCTGGAGCATATAGTGGTGCAGTTTAAAAAATCGACCAGCAAGATACTTACGGTTACTTATTTTCAGCATGCCGGCTGGTATACTAAAGACTGGCGCAATGTAGCGCAGGGCACCCGCATTAACGCCTTTGTGGGCAAATATGCGCATGGCATGTACCATTTTAAAAACACGGTAAGCTTTATAGGCTACGCATGTACCTATTATGGCGACTACCGCAACCCGGCCGACGCCAGCGATGAGGCCAGCACCTGGAACAACCTGCAGGCCATGAGCTGCCAAAAATCAGAGTTTAACTTTAACGGCAACTGGGGCAGCCCGGGCAAGGGGCCGCTTTACCGCGACAGGGCGTTCTGGAACTACCCTGCCTGCAAAGGCAGCGAAGGCCTTTTTGGCACCGATGGCTGCAGCCAGAGCGATTTTGCAGTGGGTACGCTTATAGGAAGTATAAACTAATACTATATACCGGCAGGTTATAAAAACCGGCCAGGTATAGTACATCCCCAAAAAAGTAAGGGCTGCCAAATGGCAGCCCTTATGCATTTATATTAATTGTTTGAATGTAAAAAAACATTAAACCTTAAACATCCGGCCTTCGCCTCGATTGTTTTTTCTCAGATGCCCTGCGCTTGTTTTCTATGCGTTTTTTAATAACGCCGCGCGGCACTTTAGTGGGCTTGCGTTCGGCCTGCACGGTAAGCGCATTTTCTAAAAGGTTAATAAACCGCCTTTTTATAATGGTTTTGTTGCGCAGCTGGCTGCGGTCTTCGTCGCATTGCAGTACAAGCTGCCCCTGCGCGTTAAGGCGTGTGGCAAGCTTTGCCGCAATAAGCGCTTTTTCGTCATCAGACAAGGCCTGGCTGGTGGCCGGTGTAAAGGCAAGCACTACTTTGCTACTTACCTTATTTACATTTTGCCCGCCGGCCCCGCTGCTGCGCACCGCCCTGTATTCAGGCTCTGTTAGTAACTTTTCTGTATCCAAAACTATAAATTAAACCGGTAACTGGTGGGCCGGTTTCAGCAGGTCGTTAACGGTTTTTACCGGGTTAAAGGTTTTAAGCGGCACCTCTACAAATACGGTTGTCCAGCCGGCCATGGCGCCGTTCCATAATCCGGGCAATTCGTATGATTTTACATCTTTGCCCATGCGGTTTTTTTGTACAATAAAGCCGGTATTTGCATCTACGTACTCCCGGAGGTTAAATTTCTGGCCTTTAAAATTTTTAAGCCCGCACACCAGGTCTACCGGGTTAAAGTGGGTACTCTGGCTAAATATGTGGCTTTGTATCTTGTTGTCAAGGTCTATTTGCGAGCTTTCTACAATTTGCAGCGAAAGCCTGCCCCTGCGGCCTTTTACCCAGAACGGCCCTCCACCGGGTTCGCCTTCGTTTTTTACCATGCCGCATACGCGTATGGGCCTGTCCAGCATTTCTTTTACATACAGGTACTTGTTCTCGAGCGTAAACTTATCAAAGTCAGGCGATATATCCTGGCTCAGTTCCTGCTCTGCAAACTTTATTATTTCATCAAGTTCGGCTTCGTTAATTTTACCGCTCTCTATATCTTCCAGGTATTGGAACACTTTTTCCTGCAGTTTTATCAAAATACCTGCCAGCGCTTTTTTATACGTGGCAATGGTTTCCATCTTGGTATGCCTTACATTGTCTATGTTTTTAATAAACACAATATCTGCATCAAGGCGGTTAAGGTTTTCTATAAGCGCGCCGTGGCCTCCCGGGCGGAAGAGTATCTTGCCTTTTTCATCGCGAAACGGCTTGTTGTCCATATCTACCGCCAGGGTATCGGTTTCCTGGTGCTGGTACGTAAAGTTAAAGTGTATTTTAACGCCGCTCTCTGCCTCTACCTTTGCCCTTGCATCGTTAATGGCATCTAAAAAGCCGTTAAGGTGGTCTTCGGATATGGTAAAGTGCACGTGGGTTTCTCCCTTAGACACGGCGTAGGCAACAGCTTCTTTAAGGTGCTCGTGCACGGGTGTTACACTGTTACCGTCGTAACTGTGAAACGGCAGTATACCCTTAGGCTTATTGGCATAGTCAAAATGCTCAGGGTCCATCATGGTTTTAATAAAGCTGTAGTTGCGCTCGTCTTCGCGCACATTTTCATTATCCTTATCAGCCCATTTTATTCTTTTGTCTGATTCGGCTATAATAGCATCATAAAACGGAAAGCGCTCCAGGCCAAGTAAAAACACCTGTAGCGAATTATCCTTAACACGGTTTACATAGCCGTTTATGGTTTCTTTTTCAGGGTTGTACCCGCTTATAAAATCGTGCAGGAATTTAAACATCCGGGTTGCCGCGCCCGATGCCGGTACAAACTTTTTAAGTTTGTAATTATCTGCCCTGCTGTCGAAATAGCCGGCAAGGTTAAGCGCTTCTTCTTTTTGCAGCAGTGTAATGCCGTCGCCTATAACGGCCGGCCTGTCCAGGTTTATTTTTATAATGCCGTCGCTAAATATTTTTACATGGTTTTCTACCTTTTCCATAGGTATGCCCTTGCGGTACACCTGAATAAAATCGGCAATGGTAAGGCCCATGTCTATGGCTTTTTCCAGCTCTGACGCTATTTCTGATATTTTTTCAAAAACATTATCATACCCGTCTGTAACCCGTATGCGGGGGTTGCCGTTTTGCCTTAGCTTATCGGCAAGCTCGTTTGCTGCCTGGTTGTCTTCGGGCGCTATAACAATGGCAAGGTCAGACGGTTTAGGGCTGCTTACAGCTTCTATGTCTTTAGCCTTAAAGTTTATTTTCCTGTTGCCTTTTTCCTGAGAAAAAGGTTCTTCATTTAATCGGGCAGCTGTAGGTTTGCTGTCTTTCAGTGCATACACGGTAAAAGCTACCGTGTTTACTCTTTGGCGGGTAAAGTTTTCTTCCATGCTAAATAGCCATAAATGGCAATTACTGTTAAAAATAAGTTTAAAATACTTGTAAGGGTGTAGCCCTTAAGGTAAAAAAGCGGAATAGCAATAATATCGCCTGCTATTAAAAAAAGCCAGTTTTCCAGCTTTCTTTTAGCCAGTTGCCACGTCCCCACAAACAGCAACCCTGTCATAACGATGTCGGCATAGGCCCACCACCGGTCAAACTTATTGTAAACGATATAAATTACTGAGACAAATATAATAGAAATTATAAAAATAAATAACGATTTTAAATAATCCTTATACGAATTTTTTGTTATTTTTAGAGTTTCATTGCTATTTCCATATCGTTTCCCCCATAAAACCCATCCGTATATCCCCATATAAAAATAATAGACGGTAATAATCAAATCGCCATACAGCTGCCAGTCATATAACAGCCAGATGTATATTAGCGAACTTATAATGGCAGCAGGATAGAGCAGTATATTATTATTTTTACTATACCACACGCTTATAATGCCCGTAATAACGCCTATGCTTTCTAATAAAACCTGGGCAAAAGTATAATCTTTATATTGCCTGAATAAAAAATTGAATACGTCGTGCATTAAATAACGGTTAAAAATTACAGCCCCAGGCAGTATACCAGGGTAAAGCCTTCCATTTCTAAAAAATGGAACGTTACGCGTGCCTTCACGTCTTCAAACGAAAAGGCGGTTTCGCCCCTGCCGCTCTCTAATTCAAACGGAAATACTTCTACATCGCGCTTAAAGCTAAGCCCCTTGCGCGACACCATTTTATATACCGATTCTTTTACACCCCACAGTACGGTAAGCATACGGATATAATCCTTATGCGTGGTATCAAGAAACGCAAACTCTTTATCAAGAAATTTGGCTGAAATGGTAATTATCTTTTCACGCTGCATTTCCATATCTATGCCTGCCTGCCTGCTGCTTACCAGTATAGCGCTGTAGGCATATGAATGTGTTATCGATATGTTTCTGCCGTCTTTTAAATGCGGCTTGCCATTAGGGTCATAAAACAGGTCAAAATCAGTATACCCTATGTGCTGCATAAGCTTTCGCACGCCCAGGAAGCCTTTCTGGTGCTGCTCGCTCTTCATTTTTGCCAGCTTTTGTTCGCAAACATCCTTAAGGTTTACCGCATTGTACAGTTCCTCCAGCGGCTCGGTGTTTTGCCACACCAGCAGCTTAGTATCGGCATCTATGATAAGCGATTTATATAAAGGCATTTAATAAATGTTGAAGCAAAAATTAATTTTCTATTTCTTACCTTTGCAGAGATTTTGCTAATACAAATATACAACAATAAAAGCAATGAGTACAACAACAGCGCCGTATGTGGCCTATAAGGTAAAGGATATTTCGCTTGCGGAATACGGACGAAAAGAAATAGAACTTGCAGAAGCAGAGATGCCAGGCCTTATGGCACTGCGTGCAGAATATGGCGCCAGCCAGCCCCTTAAAGGCGCCCGCATAGCAGGCTGCCTGCACATGACCATACAAACTGCCGTGCTTATAGAAACCCTTAAAGCCCTGGGCGCAGAGGTTACCTGGAGTTCATGCAACATATTTTCTACACAAGACCATGCCGCCGCTGCCATAGCCGCTGCCGGTATACCGGTTTATGCCTGGAAGGGCATGAACGAAGAGGAGTTTGACTGGTGTATAGAGCAAACGCTTTGGTTTGGCGAAGACCGCCAGCCGCTTAATATGATACTTGACGACGGTGGCGACCTTACCAATATGGTGTTTGACCGCTACCCTGAGCTTGCCGCCGGCATTAAAGGCCTTAGCGAAGAAACTACTACCGGAGTGCACCGCCTGTATGAGCGCATGAAAAACGGCACGCTTGTAATGCCGGCCATCAACGTTAACGACAGTGTTACAAAATCTAAATTTGATAATAAATACGGCTGTAAAGAAAGCGCTGTAGACGCGGTGCGCCGTGCTACCGACCTTATGCTTGCAGGTAAGCGCGTTATTGTATGCGGTTATGGCGATGTGGGCAAAGGTACCGCGGCATCGTTCCGTGGGGCGGGCTCTATAGTTACCGTTACCGAAATAGACCCTATATGTGCCCTGCAGGCTGCCATGGACGGTTATGAGGTAAAAAGGCTTGATACGGTTATAGCTACTGCCGATATTATTATTACTACTACCGGTAATAAGGATATTGTGGTAGGCCGCCATTTTGAGCAAATGAAAGACAAAACCGTAGTGTGCAACATAGGCCACTTTGATAACGAGATTGACATGGCATGGCTTAACGGCAACCATGGCGCATCAAAAATCGAAATCAAGCCGCAGGTTGATAAGTATACCATTAACGGTAAAGACATCCTTATCCTGGCTGAGGGCCGCCTTGTAAACCTGGGCTGTGCCACCGGGCACCCAAGCTTTGTAATGAGTAACTCGTTTACTAACCAAACGCTTGCCCAGATAGAACTGTGGACAAACAGCGCGGCGTATGGCAACGAAGTGTATATGCTGCCGAAACACCTTGACGAAAAAGTGGCTTCGCTGCACCTTGCCAAACTGGGTGTAGAGCTGGAAGTACTTAACGAAGGCCAGGCTGCCTACATAGGCGTGCCGGTTGAAGGGCCGTATAAGCCGGAGTATTACAGGTACTAATTGATTTAAGATTTTTGAATGAGATTTAAGATTGAGCTTCACTCGTAAATCTGAATTTAGTTTGAAAATTATAATTTTTATAAAAACCCCCACTGATTTTATGAGTGGGGGTTTTGTTTTTATGGGAATTACCCTGCTTGCTAAAACAAACAAGCCCCGTCTGGGGAAACGGGGCCTGGTGCCGAACTAACATAATAATAAAAAGAAAATACTAAAAAAATAAAAAACTACACTGTTGTCATACCCGCAAATCTATCCTATAAAATAGTGCTAAAAAATACCCATTAAGGGGTATTTTTATAAAAAAAAGGAGCGTTTCATGCTTATAGAACTAAAATCAGTAATTTTGGCAGTTGATATTTGTTTTACGTTTTATGTATTTCCTTTCAAGAGAGCTTTATTTTCCGCCTGTGCACCGATCGTCACCGGATGGTATAGTGGCCATAGGGGGCGACCTTAGCCCCGAGCGCCTTATGCTGGCTTACCGCAGTGGCATTTTCCCCTGGTTTGAAGACGACGAACCCATATTGTGGTGGAGCCCGCCGGAACGCATGGTGCTTTTTTTCCCGGAGCTTAAAATCTCTAAGAGCATGCGCAACATTATTAACCGCAACTGCTTTACCATAACCTGGAATACCGCCTTTGCCGATGTTATAGCCCACTGCCGCGACATACCCCGCCACGGGCAGCACGGCACCTGGATAACCGATGACATGACAAAAGCTTATTGCCGCCTGCACGAACTGGGCATAGCAAAATCAGTAGAGGTATGGCAGGACGGCATACTGGTGGGCGGGCTGTATGGGGTAGACCTTGGGCATATATTTTGCGGTGAAAGCATGTTTAGCATAGTGCCTAATGCCAGCAAAATGGCTTTTATAGCCCTGGCCCAAAAACTTGAACGCGAAAATTACCGCCTGCTGGACTGCCAGGTGCACAACGACCACCTGGAAAGCCTGGGTGCACGGGAAATTTTAAGGGAAGAGTTTCTGGAGATATTGCAATCGTGAAATTTATTGTTCAGTCGCAATATTTCAGTATTCAGGAGCTTTACTCAAAGATAGTACGCAGTGGTCAGTTTACAGCAGCTTCACTCAAACCTGCAAACTTCAAACTGCGACTGACCACTGATCACTGACCACTTCCTTGTAGCTTTCGACATAAAGAAGTATTTTTGCCGGACAGATGAAAAAATCCCCACACCCCATTTACAACCTGCAGTTTGGGCTGCTGTGCCTTAGTTCGCTACTGTTCTCAGCCAGCTTTAATATGCTCATACCCGAGTTGCCCGCCTACCTGAGCAGCCTGGGGGGTGGCGAATATAAAGGGCTTATTATCGCGTTGTTTACCCTAACCGCCGGTATATCGCGCCCCTTTAGCGGCCGCCTGACCGATACCATAGGCCGTGTACCCGTTATGGCCATAGGCTCTATAGTATGTGTGGTGTGCGGGCTGCTGTACCCCGTGCTTACATCGGTGGCCGGGTTCTTGTTTTTGAGGCTCATTCACGGGTTTTCTACCGGGTTTAAGCCTACTGCAACGGCGGCTTATGTGGCCGACATAGCCCCTAAAGACCGCTGGGGCGAGGCGCTGGGCATCCACGGGCTGTGTTTTAGCACCGGTATGGCGCTGGGCCCTGCACTGGGAGGGTATATTACGCTGTATTTTGATATCGATGTGCTGTTTTATGTATCGTCGGCGCTGGCGCTGGGCAGCATCCTTATCATCATGAACATGAAAGAGACCCTTGCAGGCAGCGAAAAATTCCGCCCCCACCTGCTTAAAATAAACCGCCGCGATATTATACTAAAGCAATCACTGCCCGCCGCGTTTGTAAACCTGCTCATCTGTATTTCCTACGGTGCCATGCTTACGCTGGTGCCTGACAAATCGGAAGCGCTGGGTATAGATAATAAGGGTACATTTTTTATGATCCTTACGCTAACTTCCCTCGTAATGCGTTTCCTGGCCGGAAAGGCCAGCGACCGTTACGGGCGTGTGCGGGTATTGCAATACGGGCTTGTAGCCTTAACCATAGCACTGGTGGTTACCGGCAATGCCAATACCCCTACCCTCTTTATGGTAGCCGCAGGGGCGTATGGCATAGCGCAGGGCATACTCTCGCCGGCCATTAATGCCTGGATGGTAGAGCTCAGCAGCCCCGAACACCGTGGCAAAGCCGTGGCTACGGGCTATATGGCCATGGAAGCCGGTATAGGCTTTGGCGCGGCCATCGCGGGCTGGTACTATGCCGATATGCTGGAGCGTATACCCGCGGTGTTTTATTTCGCTGCTTTTGCAGTGGTTATCGCTATAGTGTATACGGTGGTGTGGCAGCGGAAGAATGTGGGCAGTACTACATCATCATACTGATAACGCCACACAATATGAACACGGCAACTAATGGTGCCAACAACAATCCTGCTATATTCCATAAATATTCCGGTGGGCGTTTTGTAAGCTGGGGGACAATTAGTACAACATTTAGCACTACTACCACGCTAAACCACAGCAGGTAATAATAAATTCCCGCAATAGGCTCTATAACAAAAAACAAGCCCAGGAAGAAGGCCAGTGCCTCAAGTAACAGCGTTTTACCTACAAGCGTAAGTTTAGTGGTTTCTGTCATTTGATATACCTAACATGTTACGCCACTAAGGGCACTTAAAATAATAAGAAAAAGCACTATTATAATCAGTAGCGGTAATTGCAGTAACGCAGCATATAGTTTATAGTACTGTGGCTTCCTGATAAGCAGCCGTATGCCCCAAAACAAATTTGCGAGAATTGATACTGTTATTATGCCACATACCATATACAGCAGGTTATCAATTACAAACGTCAGGCCCACAAAAGCGGCAATGAGCACCACTTCGGTAATCAGCAGGTTGCGGGCGGTTTTTATGTCGGCATTATTATTCAAAGTTACCATTTGGTGATAATTAAACTAACGCAAAGTATGGGGATTATTGCAAATACCATGAAAGCTGTTTTTAAGTAAAATTTTCCTTTTTTAACGAACCCTAAAACAGTTTCATCGAGTTTCATCCGGATTTCTTTTTCGGAAAGCATCCATACATCGGGTACTGAGCCATTAAAGAGTTTCTGCCGGTTGTAATACTCCGGGAAATTACGCTCAAGATAGGTGTACAATTCCCGGCCAACTAAGAACGTTTTAACTCCCAATAGTGCGAAAAACGGGAAAAGCGCCAATGGAAAATAACCGGCATATTGCGGCATAACATACATTGCAACCCCGCAAAGTATTGCAAGTATAACTATGGCCGGGCGGATGTGCTGCTGTTTTAATTTAAGGCTCATTGGGCATTAGCAGGAAAATCCCGAAGTGATTAGTATAACCATCATACTAAAGTACCCTAAAATAACGGGAAACAAAATTAAAAATAAGCAATACAGCAGGTATAGCTTTGGCCGCCTGATAAAAAGAAGCACTATAAGAATGAGGTTAAAAAGTGCCGTAAGGAGTGTTAACGCCACAAAATAATATGCCATAGGATTCTCTGCCATAGGCAACACAAAACAGAACGCTACCCCTAAAAAGAAAAGCGCGAGGTGCCATTGCACAGAACGCTTGGCATAAAATTCCGGCATGGCAGATACTAGCGAAAACATAGGTGCTGATTTATACCAAAAATACGTATTTAAGTGATATCAGGGCATAAAAAAACCCGCCGTAGCGGGAATGGAAATAAAAAAATCAGAAATCTTACCAGCGTGGCCTGTCCTGTGCGGGCAGCGGCGGCAGTGCCTCCAGCTTGCGGCGCACTTCGGTAAGGTCGCGCAGTAACCCCGGAATCTCCTTCCAGTGGTTTACCCGCTGGTGGTGATCGTGGTTTATGTTGTGAAACGCCGTAAACATAAGCGGCTTCCCTTTGCAGTTATCAAGGTTTTTCAGGTGGTCGTCTATTAGGTAATCGGTGCTAATAACACTTTTATCGCCGCAAAAGATAATGTTCCTCCAGTGTATGAACGGAAAGTGCTCTTCCAGCCATTGCTTTTTTTCGTAAAGTGAAAGCGGAAATTCCATAGCTGCCGACACTATGTAAACGTCAAAATCTTTCATCAGGTCTTTTACCGCCTCTACCGCGCCTTCCATCACCGGCAACGTGCGGAAAAACCCGGGGGTTGTTAAAAATTTAGCGATGGCGTTGTTGGGCAGCGCGTCGCATTCCATCAGGCCCAGCATGCTTTCGCGCAGCGGGCGGGTACCATATTCTTTTTCATACCAGTCAAGGTATTGTGGTTCTACATCGGCCAGGACACCGTCCATATCGATTGCAATAGATTTTCTTGTTCTTACTGAGGTATTCATGGTTGCATTATTTTGCAGCAAAGATAGAAATATTTTGCAACATATTGCAACATTTTTGCAAAGTTTTGCAATATTAAATTTTTGTATATTTGCCGTAAATATATCTGCACTATGGTAAAAGAAGAGCGTTTGCAGCTGATACTACAACACTTAACCCGCGACAATAAGGTACAGCTTGCCGAAATGAGCCGGCTGCTAAACGTTTCTGAAGATACGGTAAGGCGCGACATTAAGGAGCTTGATGTTATGGGGCTTTTAAAAGCCGTGCGTGGCGGCGCCATTGCTAACTCTACCATACCACAGCACTACCGCGACCGCGAAAAATATGATATAAGCCATAAACTGCGCATTGCCGAAAAAGCCATACCCTACATTAAAAACGGGCAAACCATTTTTATGGATGGGGGCACCTCGGTACTCGCGGTGGCGCAAATGCTGCCAAAAGACCTTAAGATACAGGTGGTAACAAACAGTTTCCCCGTGGCCGAGGCGCTGGAAGACCACCCCAATGCCGAAATGATTTTTGCCGGCGGCCGCCTTTATAAAACCGCCTTTACCACCATAGGCCAGCAGGCTATAGACACGATACGCAACGTGCGCGCCAATATTTACTTCTTTGGTGTAAGCAGCATACACACCATAGGCCTCACCGCCCGCAGCTATGAAGACAGCCTGGTAAAGCGTAACATGGTAGAAAACGCACAGCAGATTATTGCACTTTCCACGCTTGAAAAAATTGATACAGCTGAGGCTTTTTTTATCTGCCCCATCACTAAAGTGGATGTACTGATAACCGAAGCCGACAGCGATAACGCCAAGCTACAGCCGTACCGCGACCTGGGGGTTATGGTAATCTGACACAGAAGCACATTAGAATATAGATTAAACAAAAAAGCCACCCTTTCCGGATGGCTTTCTAAATTTTATAATAAAAGATTATTTACAGCATTTCAAACTCCTGCACGTCGCCGCTGCGGGCGCTGCGCACGTTTACCGCCCTGCCGTTTTCATCTACTATAAAGGCTACAAACTCCACGTTTGCGGCGTTAGCTACATTAGCAGGAACGGGTACATTAAAGCTGCGTGTGTACGTATTGTAAATAGCGGTCTGGTCGTTGCTTATGGCATCGCCCATAATATCGGTAAGGCAGGCACGAAGCACATGTTCATGCTCCCAGTCTTCAATAACATCTACACTGTCATAGTACTCGGTATAGTTATGCTGCTCATAATGAAGGCCGTTTTCAAGAACATACACCACCAGTTTAAGCCCTGTAAAATCTTTACTGAAGTTTACTTTTACATCAAGCGTAATGTTGCCATTTGCCACCGTAGGGCTAAGGGCAAGTCCCAGTTTAGGGTTTTCGCCCTGTGTAAGGGCTATTACCTGTGCCACGTTGTTCGGCTCGGGGTTATTCCAGCGGCGGCGGCGGTTAAGGTAGCCTTTAGGGTAACCTACGGCATTAAGGGTAGCTTCCAGCACGCTGGCATCATAATTATAAGGATCGTAATCAGAACTGTTCTCGTTACTGCTGGGCCTGTGTATGGCTACGGGCACCACATCATCTGTTTGTGCCTTTACCAACTCTATAGCATAGGCCACACGGGTGCAGTAACCGCACCAGGTACCGGTATAATCTTCTATCAGCACACGCTTGCGGAAGTTAAGCTCAGAGCCGTCGCCAAAGGTAACGGTAAGCGGTTCAGACGTTAGCCCGCCGAATTCTGCCGTTATTACAAACGATTTTAGTTCGTTAGAGGTAAGCGTGTTACCATCTATCTCCTGGCCATCGGCAAAAAAGCGCGCGTCCTGCGTGTGGTCTGTACCGTTATTGTCTTTTACGGTAAAGGTTATGGTTTGCCCGGCAAGCTTGTTAGAGCTGTCGGCAGTAAGGATAACCGAGTCATACGACTGCAGTATCTCATAATCTGAAGCGCAGCCCAAAACAATAAGGGCCGAAACAAATAACAGCGCAAATATTCTTTTTATTTTCATTATAGTGCTTATCTGCCCGGTAAAACGCCGGACGTGGTAAAATATTGGGGTAACTGCTTAGTTTTTAACAACTTTAACAGTTGCCGTTTTATTATCGGCAGTGGTAAATTTTGCCATATAAATACCTGTACTAACAGCAGAAAGCTCTACCGCCTGGCTGCCGCTTTTAATAGTTGCCATTTTTACAAGTTTACCTGTAGTATCAAACAGCTGTAGCGACGCGTTTTGTGTAGCGTTTACATTCAGGCTGTTTTTAACTATGGTGCTCTCTATAGTAAGTCCAAGTTTTTGTAAGCCGTCAAAACCTGTTACACCTGCTGTAGCATCATACACGTAGTAAAAATCAAGTAACTCCTCTGTCTCAATATAATCTCCATCCTCATTTTGCTCCAGTTTTACAAAAGCAAGGTGGTAACTTACCGGCCCGCCTGTACCGGGGTTATTGTTTTGAAAATGGTCATCATCTGCATCGGTAGTTGCGCCGGGATCAATGCCTGAACCCGGGATAAGGATACCGGGAGTTATACTGGTAAGGCATACGCCAAAACAAAATTGTAAATCTGTACCGTCTACATTGTCGCTAAAGCCCAGTACTTTTGCGCCCACTATCATGGTTTCATCGGTAAGGTTAGTTACTTTAAAGCGCATTCTGTTTGGTGCCGATATGTCGTCTGAGAGTATGTTTGTTGTAAAGGTAGCG
Organism: Flavobacterium sp. RHBU_24; assembly: GCF_046613695.1. Classification (NCBI taxonomy): domain Bacteria; kingdom Pseudomonadati; phylum Bacteroidota; class Flavobacteriia; order Flavobacteriales; family Flavobacteriaceae; genus Flavobacterium; species Flavobacterium sp. RHBU_24. Next base: position 57,825 of record NZ_JBKJHD010000015.1, read on the forward strand.
CCATCGGTTAATTCGCCCCCGCCCGGCCTTACTACTTTAATTTGCTGCGCCTGTGCAATGCCGCTAAGGGCAAGTACTGCTAATAGGATAATTTTTTTCATGGTAATCGTAATTTAGTGCAATTTGTTTTTAAGTAAAAAATGCTACCGGATGCGGCACGCCGCATCCGATAGCTTTTTTGTAATATTATATTTGTTAAATCGTTGTGGCGATTATTCTATAACAATTTTTTGTACGGTTTGCGTAGTAGCACCTTTAACCTGGGCAATATACATACCTTTTTGCAGGCTGCTAAGGTTAATGCTGTTACCGTTTTCTACATTAGCAGCAGTAAATACTGTTTTGCCGGTAAGGTCAGTAACTGTTATACTAACCGGCTCTGTAGTGCTAAAGTTAAGCACGCCTGTTGTAGGGTTAGGGTACAGCGCAAATTTACTAAGCGATGGTGTTGCCGTGCCTAGCAGGCCGGTGGTTTTAAAAGCACCTGCCAGTTCCTGTGTGCTAAAGCTAACGTCGCCGGTAAATTCGTCTACAAGGGCGCCTATACCATCATAAATCCTTATCCCTGTAAAAGGCTGCGCGTTGCTGTTAAGGGCCCATCCGTCGCCATAGCTGTCGTTCATTACAAGCTTGTAGCAATCAATAGTACCTACAGGCAAAGTAAGGTTAGTAATTTTTATAAGGTTAGCGTCAGCTCCGCCGGCGTTTTGCCCATTGCCCTGGTAAGGACCGCCTGATGCTACAATCGCGTTACTGCTGTTACGTAACGTCCAGGACATTTCGCCCGGGTAGCTGTCAGTATATACGTGTATCGATATATTATTACCTGTAGTGTTCGCTACACTTACATCAAATGCCTCTTCAGCCATCTCGGGGCTAAAAGCTGTGGCACCGTTAACCACGGTAGCTTTTACGGTATAATCCTGCGACTCGTCAAAGGTAGCCGTATCAAAGTTGATATTAGCGGTAGAAAACTGGTTAAGGTTACCGGTATACTGTTTAGTGGCAACTATCTCGCCGCCCTGCTCCACCACAATCGTAGCGCTTTGGATTGGGTTAGAACCAAAATTTTTCATTTTAGCCTTTACAATTCCTGTATTCTCACAAAGCCTTAATGTAGGGGCAGTGATTCTAGGGTGGTTCATAACACCATTAAGTGTTTGGCAATCAGCAGCAATACTACTTTTAAGTGTATTAAATGATGGCGCTCCCACACCCTCAGGGTTCATTAATTTTGTGTCTCCTTCAGGGCATATCCTGTATATTGTAGGGAAATAGGGTACATCATAAGCATTTGATATCGATCCGTTTCCATCGTCTACAATAGGGTATGGGGTGTTTGCTACCCAGTTGCCCTGTGTGGTGCTCTGGTCGCTGGGTGTATTGGTTCCGTAAAGGCTTTGTACCGATGTGCCCGGGTCTGCCTCTATAAACAATACAACAACCTCTTCAGACGCGCCAAAACCATACGTATCATAAAGATCTTCGAGTGCGTGGCTGTTGTGGTAGTTCCAGCACGGGCCGCACCATGAAGCAGAAAAATCTATGATTACCGTTTTACCTTCGTCAAGGTACTCCTGTAAGTGGTGCTCATTACCGCTAAGGTCAATAGCTGTAAAGTCAGGGGCCTGGCTGCCGTCCGGCAACTGCGCTTGCGCGGTAAAGCCCGCAGCAAGGAACAAGCCTAAAAGTAAAGTTTTTTTCATGTAGAGTAATAGTTTTTATATTTAGTTTTTTATAACCAGCAGCGAAAATTATGTAAAAAAAATGTTATCAAAAAATAAATAACTAAAAATGTTTGACCACAAACACATTATTAACGTTTTGGCACGAATTATGTTTAAAAAATATGATATACGCAGTATTATTGTGATATCCACAAAACCTATATACTCCATAGGATTATATTTTTCACTATTTACTGGGCTTATACTTTAATTTTTTTTAATATTGCCACGCAACATTTTTACATATAATACACAACTCGATGAAAAAACTTGTCCTGCTTTTTTTACTTGCGGTAACCGCTGCCTCCGCGCAAAAAGAAATGCCCAATGTAACAATACAATCTGTTAGCAATAAAAGCCTTAATGTAAAGAACGACTTTGCCGAAAAAGACAAGCTGTACGTGTTTTGCTTCTGGGCTACCTGGTGTGTGCCGTGCATTAATGAACTTGATGCCATAAACGAGCATTATGCCGAATGGAGCAAAGAACTTAATATGGAAGTTATAGCCATAAGCATAGACGACAGCCGCACCCAAAAAAGGGTAAAGCCGCTGCTTAACGGCAAAAAATGGCCGTATGAGGTACTGCTTGACGGCAACCAGGACCTTAAGCGCGCACTGGCCGTGGCTAACCCACCCTATACCGTTGTGGTAAAAAATAAAAAGGTGTTATATGTGCACAACGGCTACAGCCAGGGCGCCGAAAATGAACTATATGAAAAACTGAAGCAGCTTTAATATAATGAAAAAACTATTGTGGCTGCTGCCTTTCTTATCTTTTGCCCCCGCTTTTTCCCAGGAAAACGACAGTATACCTGAACAAAAAAAAGATTACGGGCGTGTATACGGAGGCTTTGAGAGTAACTCCCAGTGGTACCTTAACGATAAGGGTACCGGCATTAACCAGGATGCAACGCCCATAAACGGCAAGCCCCTGCGCTCTAATAATTACCTGCTGGTTAACTACCAGTACAAAGGCTTTACCGCCGGTATACAGGCAGAATCTTATGCGCCCGATGCCCTCCTTAACTACAACCCGGGTTTTGACGGCACTGATGTGGGCACCTGGTATGCCGCTTACAAAACCAGTAAACTCGAAATTACCGGAGGCTACTTTTATGAGCAGTTTGGCAGCGGTATGCTGCTGCGCGCCTGGGAAGACCGTGCCCTGGGCATAAACACCGCCCTGAGGGGTGGGCGCGTGCTGTACCGCCTTAGCAATAATACACGGCTTACCGCGCTATACGGCCGCCAGCGCACCGGCTTTAATGTTGCCAGGGGCGATATCTACGGCTTTGATGCCGATTTTATACTGAATAAGCTTTTGGGCTTTGAGCAGTCTGACCTCTCCGTTGGGGCAAGCTATGTGGGGCGCTATGAAGCGCTGCCCGTAGAAAACGCCGGTTTTGATGAACTTACCAATGCCGTGGGCGCACGCTTTAATTTTATACATAATGCCTTTTACCTAAGCGGCGAAGTTGACTATAAGCAAAAGGACGGCGTGCTTAATGTACAGAACCTTATTGACTATAATTTTGTAAAACCGGGCAATGCCGTGCTGCTTAACTTTGGCTACAGCAAAGAAGGCCTGGGCATAGATGCCACGGTGCGCCGTACCGAGAACTTTAAGTTCCTTAGCGAGCGTGAGCCTGTAAACTATGATATAAGCTCATCAAGCCTTAACTATAACGACCGGGTGCTTAACTTTACCCCCGCGCTTACCAAGCAGCACCACAGCAACCTGGCTAACATATATGTATACCAGGCACAAACCAAGGTAGACTATACCACTACCGAAATTATGAAAGCCGGCGAAACCGGCGGGCAGATTGACCTGTTTTATGATTTTGCAAAAGAAACGCCCATAGGCGGCAAATATGGCACCAAACTGGCAGTAAACCTGAGCAGCTGGTACAACCTGCCCGGCACCTACAGGCTTAGCCCGGCCTATTATGAAACTAAATTTTTAGGCGTAGGCGAAAAATATTTTAGCGATTATAACATTGAAATACGCAAGCAGTTTAGCGAAACCCTGCACACTGCGCTGTACTATATAAGGCAATTTTATAACAAAGCCTGGATAGAAGGAGGCGACAGGGTAAATACCAATATTGTTACCGGTGAGGCTACTTACAATTTTACGCCTAACCGCAGCATTCGCCTGGAGGGCGAGCACATGTGGGCCGATGCCGATAAAAAAAACTGGGCCGGAGCCACGCTTGAGCTAAACATAGACGATAAATATTCGTTTTACGTGTGGGATATCTATAACTATGGCAACGATAACCCCGATAACCGCACGCATTACTACAACGCGGGCGGGGCATACCGCATAGGCGCTACACGTATTGCCGCTAACTACGGGCGGCAGCGCGGCGGCCTTGTATGTGTGGGTGGCGTGTGCCGCTTTGTACCGGAAAGTACCGGGGTATCATTACAGATAACCACCGCTTTTTAAGCAGCGGTGCACTGCCACACGGCAATAGTGCTGCCCTTAAAAAAATAAATAGTTAACAAAAATCCTGTAAATGCCGTTTACAGGATTTTTTGTTAACTTGCATTGCAATCTTTTAATAAGGCGGGCGTTTTAATTTTAAAACCTGAAAATTATTTACTGTATGAAGGCGCTCTATATCATGTTATGCTTTTTTATATCAGTTGTGTGCATTGCGCAAAAAACGCCCGAGGAACTTGCCCGAAAGGCTTTTGCCGCCTGCCTTACCAAAAAGGAAAAAGTGTTTATGAACCTGTACCCTAAAAAAGAAGTACAGGAAGCCTTTTTCAGGTCGGTTGATGCAAAAAAGGAGTTCCCTAAGGAAGTTACAAAACAGGTATACCCTAAGGGCGAAGAGGGCGCGCGGTTTGGCTACGCCTTATTTCCCAGAGCTATAAAAGAATTTGGCATTAACCCAAAGGATATCGTTTTTGGCAAAAGCGAGGCGGTAGAAAATGATATTGAAATCAGGAAGTCAGGTAAAAAAGTGGGGGTTGTTTATAATAAAATCATTTCGCTCTACTTTACTTCAGCCGGAAAGCAGTATGCGTTTGTGGTGCCTAATGCCATCGTGTTCCGTGGGCGCTGGTACCTGAGCGACCGGGTAGTAAGCATCCACCCGCTTGATGAAAACGGTGTTGTTATCGATTGAAATTATTTAAGAATTAAGAATGCAGATTTAAGATTTGAGCTTCACCCGGTACGCCAGCCGATCCAAATTCGTACTGTTAGCCGGGAGTGAAGCTCAATCTTAAATCTGGAATCAACAATCTAAAATTGCAGCTCCTAAGCCCTTCTCATTTCCCTGATTATCCTATTAGTCCGCCTGTCGGCATACATGCGGTTTAGCGCCGCTACCGCCCATATAAATGCGGGTAACCAGCCTATTATGGTAATTTGTAAAATAAGGCAGATGATGCCGCTTAAAATTTTTCCCTGCAAAAACAGTGACAGCCACGGCAGGAAAAATGCAATTACGTATCTCATGATGATTTGATGATTGATGATGATAAAGGCAAATATATAAATTATTTTAGCGCAACCGTCTTACTGTAAATCAACAGGTGAAATGATACTCCTTCGGATAAGACGCACGTAGCACATATCCGGATTCCCCTCCTTCGGAGGGGTGTTCGCCGCAGCGGAACGGGTGGCTTTAGTGCAACGCAGGTTAGTAAATCATCCCCGCTACCTTTAACAACAACTCCCGCGTCTTTAAAATCCCTTCCTCCTCGCCCAGCCGCTGGCCCTCATATTCAATGCCTATGTGGCCGGTGTAGCCGCTTGCCTTTACAATGCCCAGCATTTTAAGGTAATCAATAGTGGTTTCGTTACCCTCTGCATCAAAATTGTAACTCTTGGCGCTTACGCCTTTGGCAAAGGGCATCATTTCAGCCACGCCTTTGTAGCGGTCATACGCTTCAAGGCATTCGTTTGGCCATTTGCCGTCGCCACCCCGGCGTATGCAAAAATTACCAAAATCGGGCAGGGTGCCGCAATTCTCCCTATTGACTTTTTTAATTACCCCAGCCAGCTTGCCCGCGTCGCTGCTGAGCCCGCCGTGGTTTTCTACAATAATGTTAAGGCCGTATGTTGAAGTATAATCACAAAGCGCTGCCAGGCCTTCGGGGGCAGTATCCTTCCAAACATCATAATCCTCTGCACCGGAAAGGTTTACCCGTATGCTGTGGCAGCCCAGTGCGGCCGCGGCAGCTACCCATTTGCTATGGTTGGCCACGGCGGTGTCGCGCTCCGCTTTGTTAGCCGCCGCCAGGTCGCCCTCGCCGTCTACCATTATCAGCAGGTTGGTAATGCCCGCGTCACTGCTGCGTGTTGCAATTTCGGTTGTAAACTGCCGCATCCAGGCGTTGATGCCGCCATCTCCCACAGGGTAAAAGCGGCTTACATATTCTACCGCGTCAAAGCCCAGCTGTTTTGCCCGCAGCGCAAAATCATAAAGGCTGAGCGTTTTGTGTTCGAGGATGGTTTTGTGGAGCGACCATTGCGCGAGCGAGAGCTTAAAAAAGGGTTGGGTTTGCGGTATCATATCGGGCAGGTAAAGCAGTTATTTTTATAATTTTGGAACGGGTTAATTTTCGTTTTTTAGAAAAACTAAGATAGCAAATATTGCTTGTGGTAAATTAAGTTCCGACATACAAAATTTAACGGTACCCTGTACTGAAGGCATCCGTTCAGTGGCGATTTTACACAATTTTAGCCTAAAAAAAAGTACCAATTGTAAAGTATCATTTTTAACTACCTGATAATCAGACACCCATATTACACATGTTTTTGAAAAAAAACTACCGATTGTGTAAGAAAAAAATTCAACCAATTGAAAATCAACAATGTAAAAATATCACAAAATAGTGGTTTTTAGGCAAAATACGGCTGTTTTCTGTTTGGAATAACATCCCCGGAAAGCTGTTTTAGAAAAAATATGTACATTCGGTACGTAAACCCAAAAAGACTGCATGGACAACCAAACAAACACCATCCGCTGGGGCATAATAGGCTGCGGCGATGTTACCGAACGCAAGAGCGGCCCGGCCTACCAAAAGACTGAAGGCTTTGAACTTAAAGCAGTTATGCGCCGCAATGCCGCTAAAGCAGAAGACTACGCCCGCCGCCATAACATAGAAAAATGGTATACCGATGCCGACGCCCTTATAAACGACCCCGAAATTGATGCCGTATATATAGCCACCCCGCCCGATAGCCATAAGGAATATGCCCTAAAGGTGGCCGCTGCCGGAAAGCCCTGCTGTATAGAAAAGCCCATGGCACCCACATGGCAGGAATGCGTAGAGATAACACAATGTTTTGAAAATAAAGGAGTTCCGTTATTTGTTGCCTACTACAGGCGGTCGTTGCCGCGATTTTTAAAGGTTAAGGAATGGATAGATTTGGGCAAGATAGGCACCGTGCGCCACATCCACTGGCACTTAACCAAGCAGCCCTCGGCGGTTGACCTTAGCGGCGCATACAACTGGCGTACCGACGGGGCTATAGCCACAGGCGGTTATTTTGACGACCTGGCAAGCCATGGGCTCGACCTTTTTATATACTATTTTGGCAAGGTTACAACCGTTAATGGCGTGGGCCTCAACCAGCAAGGGCTATACAGCGCTAAAGATGCGCTTGCCGCTAGCTGGCTGCACGAGGGGGGCGTTACAGGCACCGGGACGTGGAATTTTGGCGCCGATAAATATGAAGATACTGTAACAATTTATGGCAGCAAGGGCACTATTACATTTGCCGTTTTTGATGAAGTGCCGTTAGTGCTGAGTAGTGGTGACGCGCGGGAGGAAGTTACCATACCGCACCCGGAAAACATACAGTTGCACCATGTAGAAAACATGCGTAACCACCTGGAAGGCAGGAGTCAGCATCCCTCTACCGGCGAAACGGGAACACATACTAACTGGGTTATGGACAAGATATCAGGTAATATATAAGACACGGCCACCCTCTGTAAATGAAAAAAGCTCCCGCGCAAGCGGGAGCTTTTCTGCTATAACCAAACCTCATTTATCTCGCGGCCACAGTCTCAACGAATTGCCTGTCGTTGTAGATCATAACCAGCGTGAAATTTTTCGCGATGCTCCTGCTCATATCAAAACGTTTTGCCACGGTTGCGCCTTCAAATGTTTCGTTATAAACCTCTTCGTTGCTATCGTCGTATACTTTTATTTTAACCGGTGTAGCATTGTTTTCTATGCTTACCGTTACAATACCATCTTTGCTAAGCACTACCGGTTTATAAATTTCGGTAACGTCTTCGCTTACTACAGCTTTAGCGCCTTCAACAGTTATCTGGTAACGGGCTACTTTAGCAGTGGTTTCAGTTTCAAGGAAGTAGGTTCCCGCAGGTAGTGCGTTAAGGTCATACGTCCTGCTGATTTTGCCTTCTTTATTCTTAATTGCTTCGTCAAAAATGCCGGTACCATCCTGGGCATATAGCGAAACATGTACATCTTTAGTGTCGTTCATTGTAAAGCTGATGGCCTTACCTGCGCCTTCTTTAACTGTTACATTAAAGTCATTCTCGTTAGCGTAAGTTGCAACTGAGGCAAACATTACAAGGGCTGCTGCGAATTTCATTAGATTTTTCATACTCTTAAACCTTTTTGGTTATTCATTTATTTCTATGGTGCTAAATTACATTTGTTATACAGAAATAGTTACATCAATATTTTCACATTTATATGCTATATTAACCTTACGAAAACGTTTTTTGGTTAAAATAGGCGAATATTGAGTTATTCTTGCTATCTTTGCCATGAAAATCGCATCATTTTATGAAAACTTTGCGCCCCTCTTTTGAAGTAATCGAACCCTCTTTTGGCAGTTCGTTTACCTATACCCATTACCCAAAAAACACTAACCTTAAGTCGCACGTATGGCATTACCACCCCGAAGTAGAGCTGGTGTTTGTAAACGGCGGGTCGGGCAAGCGGCAAATAGGCAGCCACGTATCCTACTATACTGAGGGCGACCTTATACTTATAGGCAGCCACCTGCCCCATTGCGGCTTTACCGATGATACCACGGGCAATAAGAACGAAACTGTAATACAGATGAAGCCTGATTTTCTGGGCGAATCCTTTTTGGGGCTACCGGAAACTAAAAATATAAACGCGTTGTTTGAAAAGGCTAAGGGTGGTATTGCCTTTGGCACTGAAACCCGCTACCTGGTAGGCGGGCGTATGGAAGCCATGGCCGGGCAGCACCCCTTTGAGCGGTTGCTGGGCCTGATAAGCGTACTGCACGACCTGGAACAGGCCGAAGATTATAAAGTACTGAACGCCGAAGGCTTTGCGCTCGAAACCCAGATGCAGGATAACGACCGTATAAATATGGTTTTTAACTATATAAAGGATAATTTCCAGGAGCCTATAGCCCTTGAGGAAATGGCTACTATAGCCACAATGACCGTACCATCATTTTGCCGCTACTTTAAAAAGATGACCCGCAAAACCTTTGTACAGTTTGTAAACGAGTACCGTGTAGTACATGCCTGTAAGCTACTGGCAGAGAAACCTATACCCATAAGCGAAGTGTGCTATGAGAGCGGGTTTAACAACTTTAGCCACTTTAATAAATCGTTTAAAGAGATTACGGGTAAGAGTGCCTCGCAATACCGGCACGAGCTGAGGGCGCACCTGGTTTAAGGATATGATAACAACCGGGCGACCGGCCCCGGTATTTACCTATCCATTTTTAATGGGGGAGTACAATTATTAAAGAAGTATAAACCTCATCCAAATACTATACTAAGGAAGTGGAATAGATTACCCGTATGTAACAGTATTGAGGAAAGGAACTTTCGACTCAGTTAAGGCACGCTCTATCAAGATAATTAAACAAATCAATTTTGAATAACGTACCGTCTATCAGGTCTTTAATTTGGAGAAATTCGTTATAATCTACCGCAAGGTCTATTTCGGGTACAGGAGTTTTCAGCAAAAACTTAGGGCAGTACCTACTCATGCTGCATGAGGCACATTTGCTACCCCCGCAGTTTTTAATAAGCCCGGCAAATTCAACCACCTGCTCCGGGGTGAGGTACAGGCCGGTATCCCTAAAAACTACCTGTATGCGCTGGCTCAGGGGTTTACCCTCTTTTACCCAGTAAAAAGAAATTCCAAACGTATTATAGTATAATTGCTTTACTTCATCCATAATCATTAGTGTTGGCACCACCACAAATATATTATTTATTTATATTCATTCTAAATAAAATTAACTTTTTTAAACTTTTAACTTCGCGGCAAAATATTTGTTGCTACTTTTGCCACAATGAAAAGAAAGTTTGCCTTATTTAACCTGGCCCTGATGGCTATTGTGCAGTTTGCCATAGCCTACCAGTCTTTTCATGCCTTTACGCATACGCACATAAGCGAAAGCCATACAACCGTTACTAACAAGCACAAGGCCAACGTAGCATCGGTTAACAAAGCCGATAATTGTTCGGTATGCGATTTTCACTTCGATTGTTTTACCGCGCCGCCGCAGTTTTGCCTACGGCTGTACTTCCCGTTTAAGGCTATACCATTCTTAAGCGGCACTACCCTTACTGCTACCGGGTTTACCGGCAGCCTCTTTGCGCTTCGCGCGCCCCCTGCCCTGACTTAGCCTAATTACTATTTCTTTCCCCAATGGAAATGCACAGCCGCATGCGGCCCTGTAGCACTATGTGCTTACAGCCTGCTTACAGCCTCTGGGGACTAATGTTATCTAAGTCCACTCTTTACCATGCATATTTATTATACCCTTGTGGCCCTAATGGCTGCAAACGGCTTTGTGTACAGCCAGAATTCCCTTAGCGGGAATGTTACTGACAGCCAAAACCGCCCGCTCGAAGGCACCCACATACATATAGGTGCACTCCACGCCGAAAGCCTGCCGGATGGCAGTTACCTGCTGCCCGATATACCCGCGGGCAACCAGCGCGTTATAGCCAGTTATATAGGCTTTTATGCCTTAGACACCATAATAAACATTAACGGCACAACGGTGATGGACATAAAGCTGAAGCCAAAGGTTACCCAGCTTGAAGAAGTAGTGCTTACCGAAAGCGTGGTAGCTAATAATGCTACAGGCTCGCAAAAGCTAAAAACCGAAACGCTGGAAAAATACAGCGGCGCCACCCTGGGCGATGCCCTGCGGGAGATAGCGGGAGTGAGTTCGTTACGCACCGGCAGTACTATAGTAAAGCCGGTAATAAACGGCCTGCACAGCAGCCGTGTGCCCATATTTACAAACGGCGTGCGGCTTGAAGACCAGCAGTGGGGTACGGAGCACGCCCCTAACCTCGACGTAAACGCGGCCGGGAAAGTATCGGTTATTAAAGGGGCGGCGGGGCTGCAATACAGCGGCGATGCCGTGGGCGGGCTGGTTATTGTAGAGCCGCCATCGATATTAAAAGATACGCTTATGGGGAAGACCATCTTGACGGCCGACAGCAACGGGCGCGGCGGGTCATTGGCTACAACCCTGAGTAAGGGTGCCGAAAAAGGCTGGGCCTGGAATGCGCAGGGTACTTTTAAATATTATGGAGATAGGGAAACACCCGGTTATGTATTATCTAACACAGGCAACCGGGAGGGAAATTTTTCGGGTGATGTAAAGTACCTGGCAGATAGGTACACCCTGGGGGCTTCCTATAGTTTTTACAATGCCACCGTAGGCATAGCCCAGGCTACCCACATAGGCAATGTGGCCGACCTGGTGCGCGCCATAAACAACCGGGAGCCAAGTGTGGTTCGCCCGTTTACCTACACTATAGGTGTGCCACGACAGGAGGTGCAGCACCATATAGGCAAGGTAAATTACCTGCGTAATCTGAGTGATGATGAAACACTGTCGCTGCAATATGCCTTCCAGCTGAACCGCCGCAAGGAGTTTGACCTGCGACGCGGTGCCTTAGAGGATGTAGCCGCGCTCGACCTTACGCTCGCAACGCATTCGGCGAATGCCGACTGGAAAAAACTATCCGGAAACAACACCTATACCGCAGGTATAAGCGGGGCCTACCAGCATAACAACGCCAGCCCCGAAACCGGCATACGCCCATTGATACCTAACTACAACAAAACCGATGCCGGGGCATACGGCATTTTTACCCGCCGCTTTAGCAACACCCTTACAGCGGAGGCCGGTGTTCGGTATGATTTTAGCCATGTGGATGCCTCTAAATACTACCAGGTAAGCAGGTGGAATGACCTGGGCTATAACGACGGTTCGTTAGACCACATTATCGTGGAAGATTTGGGCAGCCAGTACCTTACCAACCCTAAATTCACTTACCATAACACTTCGGCAAGCGCGGGGGTACGGAAGCAATTGGCCGCCGGGCTGGACCTTTTAGGCAACCTGGGCCTTGCCATGCGTAACCCTAACCCCGGCGAACTTTTTAGCGACGGCCTGCACCACAGCAATGCCACCATAGAGCTGGGCAGCCTGCGGACTAAGAAAGAGCGGTCGGTAAAGGCATCGGCTACGCTGATAAAAACTGAGGGGGATGTTACATTTGAGGCTACCCCCTATATAAACGCCATCCACGATTTTATATACCTGCAGCCTACAGGCGTGGAGTATACCATCCGCGGCAGCTTCCCGGTATACCGGTACCGCCAGGCCAATGCGCTTATGGCCGGTACCGATGTGCATGTGGGGTATAATTTTAGCCAAAACTTCTCTTACAGTTTTAACGGCGCGTATGTTTACGGACAAAACACCAGCGATAACATCGCGCTAATTGATATGCCGCCGCTCAACCTTGCGCATACCGTGCGGTATACCCTCAGCCAGTGGCACGGCTTTTTTGCGGAAATACGCAGCGAGTCGGTTTTTACGCAGCAGCGCTACCCCGATTATAACTTTTATGCCGACGTACCGCAAAACGGGGTTATAGTACCCACCTATGTAAACATAAGCACCCCGCCAAAAGGTTACAGCCTGTTGCATTTTAGTACCGGTACGCAGTTTAGCGTTGGCAAAAACAGCCTGGGGATACATCTTTCGGTTTACAATGTTTTAAACACATCCTACCGGGACTACCTCAACCGCCAGCGCCTGTATACCGATGAGGTGGGCCGCAACATACAGCTACAATTAAAGTTCAGTTATTAATTATATTTAAATCTTTTTACAATGAAAAACCTTAAATTAATGGCTATCGCAGCCTTTACCATCGTGTCTTTATCGGCATGCAGCGATGACGACACTGCACAGCCGGTAAACGAAGAAGAAGTGATAACTACCGTTACCGCAACCTTTACCCCCCAGGGCGGCGGCAGTGCAATAACCCTTGCCAGCCGCGACCTTGACGGCGATGGCCCCGACGCGCCCGTGGTAACCGCGAGCGGCAGCTTTACAGCCGGTACTGCCTATAACGGAACCATAACTTTTTTAAATGAACTTAGCAGCCCGGCAGATAATATTACCGAAGAGGTAGAAGAAGAAGGCGAAGACCACCAGGTGTTTTTCCAGCAAAGCGGGTTGGGCACGTTTACCTATACCGATGCCGATGCCGACGGCAAACCCATAGGCCTGGCCTTTACCTATACTGCGGCGGCTGCACCCACAACAGGCACGCTTACCGTTACCCTGAGGCACCTGCCGAATAAATCAGCGGCTAATGTGGCTGCGGGCGATATAACCAATGCAGGCGGGGCTACCGATGCAGAGGTTACGTACAACGTTACCATACAATAAAAACTGTTCTAAATGTGTACCGCTTTCAACATGAGGGCGGTACACTAATTTATTAATAAACGCTTATAATGGCATTTCTTCAAAAAAAGAACAGTTATATATTTTATTTTAAAGAATATACATAAAATTATAATTTTAATAAAACTATTCATAAATGTGAATTTCTCATAAATGTTTGTTAAAAAATAAATTATTTATAGTAATTTAGGTAAGGAATTATTGAGCCACTATAAATGAACTGTTTATGAATTCAAAATTTACTAATGCTGTACGAATAATCTTAGGGATTATATTAATAGTTTTTGGAACCAACAAAATTTACTCCTTCATCCCGTTGCCAGACCTTCCGGAAAATGCCGCAGGCTTCCTGCATTCTTTAATGGATACCGGCTATATGCTTACCGTAGTGGCCATTTTAGAAATATGCATTGGCGTTATGCTGCTGCTTAAACTCTATGTACCCTTTTCGTTACTGGTACTGGTTCCCATTTCGTTAAACATACTGCTGTTTCACCTGTTCCTCGATGTTCCCGGCATAGCCCCGGCCCTTATCGTGGTGGGCTTAAATTGCATACTGCTTTACAAGCACAGGCGCAGCTATATTCCCCTGTTCAGGGAGGCGTATTAAACAGCCAATCCATAACCGGCGTTAAAATTAATATCCCGTAAAGCAATGGGTATGTTATTTTCATGATTTTTATTTATGCTCCGCCATGTTACCCTAAAGCGGAAAATGGCGCACAGAAAACATTTTTTAAGAAACGCAAAGCCCAGCGGCTTCTTATAACCGTTTGTTTGCTTATTTTTGTGTAAACCCACACGCTAAATGAAAAATTCCATACTCATACTTACCCTGGCCACCGGCCTGGGAACCTCCGCGCAAATGAAAGACCTTAAATACCCTGAAACCCGCAAAGACAATACCGTTGATACCTATTTTGGCACCCCGGTGCCCGACCCCTACCGCTGGCTGGAAGACGACCGCAGCGCCGAAACCGCTGCATGGGTTACCGCCCAAAATGCAGTTACCGATGCCTACCTGGCGCAAATACCCTTTCGCGATGCTATAAAAAAACGCCTGGAGGAACTGTGGAATTACGAGCGCATATCTGCCCCGTTTAATGAGGGCGGCTATACATATTATTATAAAAACAATGGCCTGCAAAACCAGAGCGTGCTGTACCGCAAGGATAAAAACGGTACCGAAGAAGTGTTCCTCGACCCAAATACCTTTAGCAAAGACGGCACCACATCGCTTAGCGGGGTACGCTTTACAAAAAAAGGCGAACTGGCAGCCTACATGATATCCGAAGGGGGCAGCGACTGGGGCAAAATACTTTTGATGGACGCGATTACTAAAAAACCATTGGGCGAAACCATAGAAAATGTAAAATTCAGTGGTATGGCCTGGAAGGGCAGCGACGGCTTTTATTACAGCACCTATGATACTCCCGAGGGCAGCCTGCTTTCGGCAAAGACTGACCAGCACAAGTTGTATTACCACAAGCTGGGCACGCCCCGGAAAGACGATACCGTAATCTTTGGCGGCAGCGAAAAAAACCGCTATGTAGGCGGCTACCTTACCGAAGACGAACGCTTCCTTATAATAACGGCGGCAAACAGCACATCGGGCCGCAAATTGTATATTAAAGACCTTACCAAAGCAAACAGCCCTATTGTTGCCATGGTTGATAATTATGACAACAACAGTTTTGTGATTGACAACCAGGGTAGTACGCTATATATACAAACCGATTATAAAGCCCCGAATAACCGCGTGGTGACTGTAGATGCGGCAGCTCCGCAGCAGGCCAACTGGAAAGACCTGATACCTGAAACCGAAAATGTGCTGTCGGCCTCAGATGGCGGGGGTTATATTTTTGCTACGTATATGAAGGATGCCATATCGCAGGTAAAGCAATATGACTACAGCGGTAAGCTTGTGCGCGAAATTGCGCTGCCGGGCATTGGCACAGTAAGCGGTTTTGGCGGAAAGAAAGAAGAGAATACCATCTATTACTCTTTTACCAATTATATATCGCCGGGAACCATTTATTCGTTTGAGGTAACATCAGGTACATCTGCCATATATCAAAAACCGAAGATTGGCTTTAACAGCGACGATTATACATCAGAGCAGGTATTTTACACCAGTAAAGACGGCACAAAGGTGCCCATGATCATCACTTATAAAAAAGGCCTGAAGCGCGATGGTAAAAACCCTACCATACTGTATGGTTACGGTGGATTTAACGTGAGCCTTACCCCTGCCTTTAGCCTTTCTAACGCGGTGTGGATGGAAAACGGCGGCATCTATGCCGTACCTAACCTGCGCGGCGGCGGAGAGTATGGCCGTAAGTGGCACGATGCGGGCACCAAACTGAAAAAGCAAAATGTGTTTGACGATTTTATAGCCGCGGCACAATACCTCATCGGCAATAAATATACATCTTCAGATTTTCTTGGCATACGCGGCGGCAGTAACGGCGGGCTTTTAGTGGGCGCCGCCATGGCCCAGCGCCCGAAGTTGTTTAAAGTAGCCTTACCGGCGGTAGGCGTTATGGACATGCTGCGCTACCACAAGTTTACCGCGGGTGCCGGATGGGCTTATGACTATGGCACTGCCGACGACAGCAAAGAAATGTTTGAATACATAAAAGCCTATTCTCCTGTGCAGAGCCTCAAAAAAGGCACGCACTACCCGGCAACCCTGGTTACCACCGGCGACCATGATGACCGGGTGGTGCCGGCACACAGCTTTAAGTTTGCCGCTACGCTACAGGAAAGCCAGGCCAGTCCCGCCCCGGTTTTAATACGCATAGAGACGAATGCCGGCCACGGCGCAGGAAAATCGACCGCGCAGACTATTGCAGAGCAGGCCGATGTACTGGCATTTACGTTGTTTAATATGAAAGCCCCCCTGCCCCCGAAGGGGGAGTAAAAGTGCCCACCTAAAAAAGCACGAGTGTAGCTATTCCCCCTTCGGGGGGTTAGGGGGCTAATAAATACCCCACCTGTACCGACCCATAGTAATAGCTGGTAACAACATTATTAGTGAGTTCTTTGCCCCGGTAGTTAAACACAAAGGCGTAGTTCCACTTATTGCGGCCGTATTTTAAACCCGCCTGGGCATTAAACCGGAAAGGGATAAGAGGGAAGGTTACCGGGCTTTTATCATCAAACGGGCTGCCTTGTATGGTAGCGTCAAAACGCATATATTGCAGTGAGGGGTTCAGGAACAGCAGCCACTCACGACGGCCATCGTAGGGGTTATCGCCTTTAGCAAGGGTAGCGTTGTGCAGGGCGCTTTCATACATGGGCTTTAAATTACCTGCCAGGCTGATGCGCATCATTGCACCTGCCGACCCGCTAAGCCATATCGTACCGAGGCTGGCTTCACCCATCAGGTGAAAATCTACTTTTTCATGAAAGCGTTCCCTTAAAACCTTATGGCTGTACAGCACCTCAAGCTGGGCTGCGGGTACCGTGCGTATCTGGTAGTCCCAGCCTTCTACCTTACCGAAATTTATTATACGGTGCAAGAGTTTCTGGGCTTGTTCCGCGCCGCTTTCCGGCCCTACAACCCCTGCCGAACCGCTTACCTTAAGTACACTTTCATTGGTATAAAAAGCAGTAATGGCAGCTTTGGCAAAAAGGTAGCCCGCAAAGGGGCGGTCTTGTGTGTTTACCTCGGGAGTCTCCGGGCTTTGCGGGTTGTATATGTATTGCCCGGCGCTGAACGCGGTAATTTTTTTGGCTATATTGTCGCGCTTTGGGTTGCTTAGGTAGCGGTAAATAATTTCGAGCCCGTTAGTATAATACTGGTCGTTGTGTATAGAGGTATACAAATCATTATCGCTTATTATGCTTATTTCAGCCGGTTTTTGGGCAAAGCCCGCAGCACCGGAAAAACACAGCAGCAATAGCAATTTTTTCAGCATTAATAATCAAGTTTTACATAGCGCATGTGCCGCACTATACGGTTCTTGCGCCGCTCGGTATAGCCCGATGAGCGCGTGGCACGAAATTTAAACGGGTTGGGCAAAATGGCCGCTATGCCCGCCGCCTCATACCTGGTAAGGTTGCCGGCACTTTTTTGGTACCAGTGTTCTGCCGCAGCCTGTGCGCCATATACGCCATCGCCCATTTCTATACTGTTAAGGTATACTTCCATTATACGTTCTTTGCTCCAAAGCAGTTCTATCAATACTGTAAAATATGCTTCGAGCCCTTTGCGCAGGTAGCTCCTCCCCTGCCAAAGGAATACGTTTTTTGTGGTTTGCTGGCTTATGGTACTGCCCCCCTTTATGCGCTTGCCCCTGCTGTTGTTTTTGTAGGCCTTTGCCATGGCGCTGAAATCAAAGCCGTGGTGGCTGCAAAACGTAGCGTCTTCACTGGCAATAACAGCTTTTTGGAGGTTTTGCGAAATTTTTTCGATGGGCACCCAGTCGTGGCTGCAGTACATTTCTTTCCCTGCGGCCTTTTGCTCAATGGCGCGGGTTATCATCAGCGGGGTAAAAGGCACGGGGACAAAGCGGAACAGCAGTACCGAAAAAACCGATAGCACTAAAAACCACAACATTACTTTATAAAAGAACCTGAGTATTTTCCGGAACATACAATTACAGTTAGCGATTGCAAAATTATGAATTTAGGTTGAGCCGGACAGGATTTGAACTATGAATTACAATCTTATTTGTCAATAAAATGCGTTATCAATAAAACAGTGGGAAAATCAGGGTTTTTCGGAAAGGGCATAATAAAGGCCGGAACGTGCCGGCCTTTATATCTTAAAATGTCGATTCGCTGTTGGGGTCAGCATAATCGCTTATAGGGTGCTCCTCAAATTCAGAATCAAACCCGTAACCGGCATCAAGGTCTTTATCCTTTTTATCACTGCCTTCCAGTTTTACAATTTTGTTGTATAAGCCCAGTAGTAAAAAGGGTGCTGCCCACTGGCCTACAAATAGCGCCGTTTTATCTTTGGCAAGGATTTTTAATGTGGCCGATGCCGCCATAGAGCCTAATGCCGCCCATAAAAACAGATCGGACGGAAGTTTAGAAGTCTGTTTTTCGATAGCCTTTGCAACAGGCCCTTCAGAATGGTCGTTTTGAATTACTGACATAGTTATAGTTTTTATTTGTTTATACGTTTTTGTACGATTATAAAATTACTTATCCACTAAATACTAACTTGTTAAGATGTGGTAAGCTTATGTTAAACGTTGCCACGGTTAATTGGCAGTATTTTACTTACCCGGTTTTAAGGGCTGGTAACACACATTAATAATAAGGATAGTATGGATGCTAAAGTTTTCTTAATCAGGGAGAGCGGCTGCCGCTAAATGGGTACTTTTAATGCTGCATCTAAAAAAAGCACCTACCGATGAAAAAAAACAACACACCTGTAAACCCTACCGACAATGCCAAACTACAGTACCTTGAAAAAAACAGGGAGTACAGTGGCGGCGAGTTTATAACCACAAACCATGGCGTTAAAATAAATAACGACCACAACAGCCTTAAAGCGGGTGAGCGCGGCCCATCGTTACTTGAAGACTTTATAATGCGTGAAAAAATTACGCATTTTGACCATGAGCGCATCCCTGAGCGCATTGTGCATGCACGCGGCTCCGGTGCGCACGGTTTTTTTGAAGCCTTTGGCAATGTGGGTGAATATACAAAGGCCGGTTTCCTTAACGATACTACCACTAAAACACCTGTGTTTGTGCGTTTCTCTACCGTGGCAGGCTTTCGCGGCTCTACCGACCTTGCCCGCGATGTGCGCGGGTTTTCGATAAAATTTTATACCCAGGAAGGCATTTTTGATATGGTGGGTAATAACATACCCGTATTTTTTATACAGGATGCCATGAAGTTTCCTGACCTTATACACGCCGTGAAGCCCGAACCCCATAACGAAATACCCCAGGCGGCATCGGCACACGATACTTTTTGGGATTTTATTTCACTAATGCCCGAGAGTATGCACATGATTATGTGGGCCATGAGCGACCGGGCCATACCCCGTTCCTACCGCATGATGGAAGGTTTTGGTGTACATACCTTCCGCTTTATAAATGCAGAGGGGAAATCAACGTTTGTAAAATTCCACCTTAAGCCCAAGCTGGGTACGCACGGCGTAGTGTGGGACGAAGCCCTGAAGATTTCGGGTAACGACCCTGATTTTCACCGCCGCGACCTGTATGACAATATAGAAATGGGCAACTTCCCCGAATGGGAATTTGGCGTACAGCTGGTACCGGAAGAAGACGAGCACAAGTTTAACTTCGACCTGCTTGACCCTACAAAGCTTATCCCGGAAGAGTTGGTGCCGGTAACTAAAATAGGCCGCCTGGTGCTTAACCGCAACCCCGATAACTTTTTTGCCGAAACAGAGCAGGTGGCGTTTCACCCGGGCCATGTAGTGCCGGGAATCGATTTCAGCAACGACCCGCTATTGCAGGGCAGGCTGTTTTCGTATACCGATACACAGCTGTCAAGGCTGGGCACCCCTAACTTTCATGAAATCCCTATTAACCGCACCATAGCGCCCATGCACAACAACCAGCGCGACGGCCACATGAGGCAGGAAATAAACGTGGGACGCGTAAGCTACAGCCCTAACTCGCTAAACGATGGCTACCCAGCACAGGCTAAAGAGGCCGAAGGCGGGTTTGTAAGCCATTATGAGCGTATAGAAGCCCATAAGGTGCGTGAACGCAGCGAAAGCTTTGCCGACCATTTTAGCCAGGCGGCCCTGTTTTTTAAAAGCCAGACAGAGCCTGAGCAAAACCATATTATCAAGGCGCTGCGCTTTGAACTGAGTAAGGTAGAAACCGTTGCCATCCGCGAGCGTATGCTGGGGCTGCTGGGCCAGGTAGATAAAACCCTTGCTAAAAAAGTGGCTTCAGGCCTGGGGCTTACAGTGCCCGCGCAGCCTGAAAAACCCATGAACCACGGCGTAGGCGCTGATGCCGACCCAAATAAGCACGAGCCTAAACCACTGGATAAAAGCTATGAGCCTTCCCCGTCTTTAAGTATGGTAAAGAACCCTACTACAACAGATAGTATAGAAACACGCCAGGTAGCCTTTTTATGCGCGGAAGGTGTGAGCGAAAAATCAATCAACGCGCTTAAAAAAGCCCTGGAAGCTAAAGGTGCTGCCGCTAAAATCGTTGGGCCGCATGCCGGTACCATTACAGGCGATGCAGGTACTGCCATTAAAGTTGACTTCGCGTTCTTTTCATCGTCATCGGTATTGTTTGATGCGGTATACGTACCGGGGTCGCAAAACAATGCGGCACTGGGAGAGAACGATAATGTTGTTGAATTTATAAACGATGCCTACAGGCATTGTAAGGTAATCGGCTTTGATTCGGGCCTTGATGCGCTTATTGAAAAAACCACGATAGGCAATAAACTGGCCGGCGGCAAGGACACTGCACTGCCGGGCATACTTATAAACAACGGCGCTAAAGGCTTTACCGACGATTTTACCACGCAGATGGGCAGGCACCGCATATGGGAACGCGAGCCTAAAATTTCGGAGTAGGAATTCCTCTCCCCATCCCTCTCCGAAGGAGAGGGGGTAGCTTCACTCGGATGTTTGACTACTGATTAGCATTGGTTTAAAATATTCTTTTTACCAAACTGTACCCGTCAGTTGGCTCCCCTCTCCTTCGGAGAGGGGCTGGGGGTGAGGATTTTATTAAATTAATGACGAAGGGAGGCAACAGCTTCCCTTTTTAAATAACAGCTTATGAAGACAGTTGAAAAAATAGTAGTGGCGGGCATAGTGGGCACTACCTTTATGACGCTATACAGCTACCTGAAAGCCAGGAAAGAACACCAGGAGTATGTAGAGCCCGTGATGATAAACAAGCTGATAGATAATTCGGCTAACCTGCCTGAAATTGATGATAACCATAGTAATGCTTCGGGCTATATGCTGCACTATGCTACCGGTATAGGCTTTATGGCGGCTTACTACCTGCTGTGGGAAAAAGCACTCGTCAAGCCCACCTTTTTTAAAGTGCTTGTTCTTGGTGCGCTAAGCGGCGCGTTTGGTATTGCCGTATGGAAGTTTATGTTTGCGCACCACAATAATGCACCCAGCAATTACCGCCGCGGCTACTACAGGCAGCTGTTTATTGCCCATATTATTTTTACGCTATTTGCTGTACCTACTTACAAAGCCCTGGGCAATGGCAAAGACTAATGTTAGCTTATCTTATATATAACGGCTATCGGTGATTAAAGCAGGTATAGCAGGGGATTTTATAAATTCAAAAACATTACAATCAACATGGATGATATTACAAACGCACTGTTTTCGGCATCGAGGCAGGGCAATGTGGCGGTTTTACAAGAAATTTTTTGCATTATAAATAATGTAGATGTAACTGATGAGCGTGGTTTTACCCCACTCATCATTGCGGCCTATAATAACCAAGCCGGGGCTGTTCAGGCGTTGCTGGATGCGGGTGCGGCGATAGACGCTACGGATGCCAGCGGCAATACCGCCCTTATGGGGGCCTGCTTTAAAGGCTACGCGGAAATAGCGCAGCTGCTTATAAGCAATGGCGCTAATGTAAACGCTGCGCACGGCAACGGCGGAACTGCATTAATGTTTGCCGTAATGTTTGGCCGAAACGATATGATTTCCCTTCTGGTTAATAACGGCGCCGATACCACTATTAAAGACAACAGGGGGCTCACCGCCCTTGATATTGCCCACCAGCAACACAACAGTGCGGCCGCGGCTATGCTACAGGAATACGTGGAAGGCAACTAATCCGTCAAATTTCAGGAAATGAAACCGGCCGGGAATTCATGTTTTTACGCTATCTTTGGGTAGCGTTTACGCTGCCTAATAGCGTATTGTAGGAACATGCCATCAAACACCAGGCCCCAAAAATGGATTGCCCGCACAAGCGGTTACCAGAAATTGCTTATTTCACTTCTTGTGGCGGGCTGCGCATTTGCGGCAACATACCTGCTTGATTTGGGCAACAGCCTGCGTTTTATCATAGGCTGGGATGCTTTTGCCCTCTCAATGATAAGCCTTAACCTGCTGCTGTTTTATAGTGCCACAGCCGCGCAGCTGCACGACATTGTGAAGCGCCAGGATGATGATATACGGGTAATCTTTACCATAGTGCTCAGTGCGGTATGTGTAAGCCTGCTGGCCACCGTGCTACTGATACTCAATACCGAAGAACCTGCCTTTGATAAGGGGCTTGAAACCGGCTGCACCATAGCGGCTATTACCACCTCCTGGATACTGCTGCATACACTGTTTACCATACGCTATGCCCACCTGTACCACAGTTATCACGGACTGGACAAAAAAGACGAAAACGGCGGCATCGACTTTCCCGGTGGTGAAGCGCCAGATTATATAGATTTTGCCTATTTCTCTTTTGTTATAGGCATGACGTTCCAGGTGTCAGATGTTACCATTACCTCAAAAACCGTACGGCGCTTTGTGTTGCTGCACAGCCTTATTTCGTTTGTATTTAACACCATAATTGTAGCATTAACGGTTAACATTATAGCAGGGATAATTAAATAAGGTTAAGTTAGTATTTAAATTTATAATTTTCTATAAACCAAACCATCATGATACAAAAATTACTTTTCACACTACTTTTTACGTTTGCGGCCCTGCAAGGGCAAGCCCAGGAAAACGGCGCTGTTTGTGGCACAATATTTAACGACGTTAATGGCGATGGCATACTTAACGAAGGCGAACCCGGAGTACCCGGCATAATGATTGTGATGTTCAGTGGTCCCCAATCGGAGGACTTATTTCAATATGCAACTACCGATGAAAACGGCAGCTATTGTATTACCGGCCTCAGCGTAGGCATTTATACGTTTGCCATTGAGGTTCCTGAAGGCTGGACAATTAATGGTTCTGACAATACATTTACCGTAACCATAACCGATGACACCGTGCTTAACGGTTACCGCTATGGCGTTACGGCTACCATGGCTGCACCACAGGCTACCCGCGATTTGTTTAGCGTGTACCCTAACCCCGCTTCATCGCTGCTGTACATAAATTTAAAAAATCCTGCCGTTTCAGGGGTTGTTAGCTTTGTAGATGTATGTGGCAAGCAGCTTTTGAGCCAGGCTGTTTACGGTACACAAACCAGCGTTGATATAAGCCGGTTACCGGCAGGGGTATACATTGCCCGTATGGTAGCCCGCAACAGCATCTCGTATAAAAAAATCGTTATTACAAAGTAGTATTCCCTACCTAAGACAATGGTTGCAGTAAGTATCCTTTTAAAAGTTTATTACCCGCCTATTGTTTAACCGGCAGGAGTTTTATTTTTGTACCCCTAAACCATCGGCATGAAAATTATCTTTCACGAAAACCAGCTCAGTTACCGCGGCACCTCTAATGCGGTATATAACTACGCCCTTTTTAACGAAGAACTGCTGGGCAACGAGTCGGTCATTGTGCACGACCGTACAAATAAAGCTAATTTTCAGCCGGCTATAGACCGCTTTAAGGCACGTTTTAAGGTAATAGGCTATGATTCGGTAACCGAGCTGGAAGGCATTGTAGCACGTGAAGGTGCCGATTTACTTTATGCTATTAAAGCCGGCCACAAGGATGAGGTAATAGTAAGCAACTGTAAAATGGGCGTCCATACCGTATTTAAAAACAACGACCCCCATGGCGTTGTATATGCCTATGTATCAAAATGGCTTAGCCAGGAAATGACTAACGGTACAGCCCCTTTTGTACCCCACATGATTTATGTGGAGCCCAATACAGGGAATTTGAGGGCGGAATTAAATATACCCCCGGATGCTGTTGTATTTGGGCGGCACGGCGGCAACAACACCTTTGACATCCCTTTTGTAAAAAAGGTGGTAAAGCAGGTGGCGCGAAAACGGAAAGACATTTATTTTTTGTTTATGGGTACCGATAGCTTTGTGTTCAGGTGGATTTTCAGGCCGTACAAAAACATTATCTTTTTACCCGCAAGTTTAAACGAGACGTATAAGGCACAGTTTATAAATACCTGCGATGCCTACCTGCACGCCCGAAAGCAGGGAGAAAGCTTTGGCATAGCCATAGGCGAATTTTCGGTGTGTAATAAGCCGGTACTTACCTGGACGGGGTCGCGCGAAAAATCGCATATTGATATACTGGGCGATAAAGCCCTGCTGTATCAGGATAAAAAAGGCCTGGAGCAGTTGCTGACAACCTTTACCCCCGATACTTCAAAAAACTGGGACGCGTATTCTGATGAATTTTCCCCGCAAAAAGTAATGCAAAAGTTTAAGGAAGTTTTTATAGACGGGTAAATCTGGCGGAAGCCTTTAAACTACTTCAAGTTAGCCGCTAATTGCAAAAATCACAGCGCCTTTAAAACCATACTAAATTATGCAATCAGATAAAGCCTCTAAGGAAAAAACAACATTGCACCCGCGCAATAAAAACCGCGAGCGGTATGACCTGGCGGCACTTATTAAAGTGATGCCCGAACTCGCCGACCACGTAAAGCCCAATAAATACGGAGATGATTCGGTAGATTTTTCGAGCCCGGCAGCGGTAAAGCTGCTCAATACCGCACTGCTGAAACACTACTACGGTGTAGAGAACTGGGTGTTTCCTGACAGCAACTTAACCCCGCCCATTCCCGGCCGGGCAGACTACATACACTACATAGCCGATTTGCTTATTGAGGCCAATTTTGGGCGCATGCCCGCAGCTGAAAAAATTACCGTGCTTGACATCGGCACGGGCGCAAGCTGCATCTACCCGATATTAGGGGTGATGGAATATGGCTTTAATTTTGTAGCTGCTGATATTGATGCGGATTCCCTTACTACGGCCGAAAAGATTATCACGTCTAATCCGCGACTAACCGATAAGATCGAACTCAGGCAGCAGGAAAACCCGGCACATATTTTTAACGAATTACTGTATGATACCGAACAGGTAGACATAACCATGTGCAACCCGCCGTTTCATGCCAGCGCCGCCGATGCCGCCAAAGGCACACAACGCAAGGTAAGCTCGCTATCGGGCAAGCGGGTAAAAACGCCTGAACTAAACTTTGCGGGTGCAGGTAATGAACTGGTTTACCCGGGTGGCGAGCATGCCTTCATACACAAAATGATTGCCGAAAGTAAGTTGTTTGCTAACCAGTGCTTTTGGTTTACCACGCTGGTCTCAAAGCAGTCTAACCTTAAAGGGATTTATAAAGCGCTTGATGAAATTAAAGCTACACGGGTAAAAACCATCCCTATGGGTACGGGCAACAAAAGTACCCGCATAGTAGCGTGGTCGCTGCTTACCCCGGAGCAGCAAAAAGCCTGGCGCGAGAGCCGCTGGAAATAATCAGCTTTTTTTGCAGCAATCGTCCAGCCCATTATATGCTACGGTCTCTGCCTTAACATCGTCTGCATCATAACCAAGTTTGCTTATGGCTTGTTTTATGGCAGCAAGGTCGGTCTTTTTTGAGTTATACGTAACTTTTATAGTCATGGCTTTTTCGTCAAGCACCACCATCTGTATGCCTTTTTCCCGCAGCAGTGTGCTGTTAAACTTTTTCCCGCAGGTTTCGCAGGCCTTGCAGTGGTCGCAGTAAATGGCTGTTTTTATGGTAGCCGTTTGTATGGTTTTTGCTTGCTGGGCGTAGGCTGTACCTGCAAATAAAAGCATAGTTACCCCTATAAAAAGTGTTTTAAGGAAAGAAAGCATAGTGTAAGTTGTTTTTACAAATATAATAAATGTGATAGTATTATACAGCAGTACACGGAGGTTTCACAGGTGTAAAGAGAAATCTCATTAAAACTTCCGTGAATCCGTTTTCCCTTAAAACTTTTCTCCATAAAAAAAGCCCCGCATTTAGCGGAGCCTTTTCATAAAGTAATTTTTATAGCGCGATTTGCGGATAGATGCTGTTCAGCTGTTGTTTAAACGTCCTGATGGCGGCTTCATCGTCAGTACTGATTTTGTAGCGTGAGCCTTTATCAGTCAAGGTTTTTTCAAAGGCAATATTGTGCCTGCCCAGTAAGCGCTCAATACGCTTGTTGTCCATTACGTTTTTATAAAATGTGCGAAAGATAGAGATGTGCATGGCGGTACTTTTTTTGGTTAATTAATTGTTTTTCTAATTCATTACTTAAAATTATAAAGTTTGCCCGTTATCAGGAAACGCCTTAATAAAATTTTAGGATTTTTGGCGCAATCTTCACAATTTGGTAATATATACCCAAAGGGTTTGCACCTTTAGCCAAGTAATCATTGCGAAAGCCTGGTATGATTTTCGCGTTGCCCGGATGATTGTTGGGGTAGTTAACATAATTGCCCGCCATTGTATTGCTATAAGGGCACTAAGTGCCCGGAAGAAAAACAATCTCGTAAACTAAGGGCATAGGGCTTGATATAAAAGGGTAAAGCAGTATATTTGCTTTACCCTAAACTTTTAACCTTACTATATGAAGCTGTTATTTTTTGGTTTTTTGTCGCTGTTTGTCATGTCGGTGCCCGAACTTTCAGCATTGCGCCGCCAATATATAGAGGCAGCGATATCCGAAGAAAGCGCGGGGAATTTCCATAAATCATTCTCATCCGTAAGCGACACCCATGCCGATAACACGCTGCTTGCCTATAAGGCTGCAAGCATAGTGTTGATGGCAAAGTATGAAGGTAATTTTATAAGCAAAACCCGCTTATTTAACCGGGGCACAAATTTACTGGAATCGGTAATCAAAAAGGACCCTACTAACTTTGAAGCCCGACTTATACGCCTTAACATACAGGATAATGTACCGTGGATAACCGGCTATACCGGCGATATTAAAGATGATAAAGCATTTTTGCTTAAAAACTTTGCCGCCCAGCCGGAAGACCTTAAATCGTTTGCAAGGGCGTATATAAAACAGTCTGGCGTGTTTACCGAAAGGGAGAAAGGCCAGTTGTAAACTTATTCCCACTAACTCTTTTTACTGTTACCGTTTTTAGTAGTTGATTTTTACAATGAACCCGTTAAGGATAAACTACTCCCCTGGCACAGCACATTGGGCTAGTCTTTATACTCCTTCAATTCCAGCGTTTCACCATTAAAAACAGCGTATGTAAAATAGCCTATCCAGTCGCCCAGGTTCATGTAATAAGAGTCTTCGCCTACCTTAATGGTCATGGGCAGGTGGCGGTGGCCAAAAACAAAATAATTGTAATGTTTGTTTTCCAGCTTGCGTTTGCTGTACAGCACCAGCCACTCGTTATCTTCACCTAAAAACTTCACGTCGGCATCCCCTGATATCAATTTATTTTTAACGGACAGGTATTGCGCCAGCTTTACGCCTATATCCGGATGCAGCCATCTGAAGAGCCATTTAGAAAACGGGTGTACAAACACTTTTTTCATACGTTTGTAACCCTTATCGCCGGGGCCCAGGCCATCGCCATGGCCTATTAAAAACGTTTTACCGTTAAAGGTAAATTCCTTTGGGCGGTGGTATACGGGTATGCCCAGTTCTTTCTCAAAATAGCCCTGCATCCATAAATCGTGGTTACCGGTAAAAAAGTGGATGGCTATGCCACGGTCCTTCAGCTCGGCCAGTTTGCCCAGCACGCGCACAAAGCCGCGGGGAACAACGGTTTTATATTCAAACCAAAAATCAAACAGGTCCCCCAGCAAAAAAAGCACGTCCGCATCTTCTTTTATACGGTCGAGCCATGCTACAAATTTCTGTTCGCGGGGAAAACTGAGTTCAGCAGTTGGCGCGCCAAAGTGCTGGTCGGATGCAAAATATATCGTAAGGGCTTTATCCATGAAAAGGTATTGGTACTACAAAGATAGCAAGTAAATGCTGATAATAATTTAAGAAATCAACACATTGATTCCAGTGCCATTGAAGGGTAAAATTTCTAACAAAAAATTACTATTTTGTTTTTTTTAATTAAAAGTTACATTATGTTTAACAATTGTTCTTTTTCATTAAGATTTTTTCTTATTTTCGGATGCATAAACATAAACTACTAATTTTCGATTTCTATGAAAAGAATTACTTTAATGATTTTCATGTCCCTTGTCTCGCTGATGGGTTATGCCCAGCTGCCTACAGAAGGATTTGAAGGATCATGGCCACCCACCGGGTGGACGATTAACAATGTGGCCGGACCGGCTCAAACATGGATACAGGGTAATGGCGGTTCTGCACAGCCTGCCTACCAGGGCACTAAGGCTGCATATCTTAACAGGGAAACTGTAGCCGTAGGCGAAGTTACTGAAGACTGGCTTATAACGAAGGTGTTTACGGTACCAACTAATGCACAACTCCACTTTTTCTCACGGCTTACCCTGCCGTTAGACCAGTTGAGTACATATAAAGTAATGATAGGTACTAATGCGAACGACCTTACTACCTTTACAGAACTACAAAGCTGGACCGAGCTTACCCTTAACCCCGTTCAGGATGAGTATGTAGAAAAAGTGGTTAACATACCCGCCACGCAAAGCGGCCAGGAGCGTTTTATAGCTTTTGTAATGCAGGGCAACAATGGCGACCGTTGGCTGATAGATAATGTAGGTGTTTTTCAGCAGTGTTTTACACCTACCACACTAACAGCAACTGCCATTACCGCAACTTCTGCCACGCTGGGCTGGGCTAACCCTGCCGGTTCTACATCGTGGGAGGTAGAGATTGTACCGGCTACCCAAGGGCCTACCGGCACAGGCACAGTGGTTACTACAAACCCATATACCGTTACAACATTGCAGACAGGCACATCTTATGTGTTTTACGTGCGTTCACTTTGTAGCCCTAACGGCAACAACAGCGGATGGGCAGGGCCATTTTCATTCAGCACTACACAGGTGCCGGCTGACCTTGATTTTGCCACTAATTTTGAGACCGCAAATAACGGCTTTACTACTGTAAACGGTACCCAAACCAATAAATGGGTACTGGGCACTGCTACATTTAACAGCCCCACACATGCATTATATATATCTAATGACGGGGGCGTGTCTAACAACTATACAAATAACTCAGCATCTGTAGTACAGGCTTACCGCGATATTAATATCCCGGCTGGCGCCACACAGATAAACCTGAATTTTGACTGGAAAGGCTTAGGTGAAACCGGAAGTGACTTTATACGCGTTTGGAACACACCTACCTCTTACGCCCCTGTGGCCGGCACACAAACTACCGCCAATACAGAACGTGTGCAGATAGGCGGCAACCTTTCAGGTAACAACAACTGGACAAACTTCAACAATAATATAGATGTATCTGAATGGGCAGGCACTACGCGCAGGTTTGTATTTGAGTGGCGTAACGATGGCGGCTTCGGGACTAACCCTGCAGGCGCTATAGATAACGTTTCGTTCTCGCTTATTACGTGCCCGCAGCCTGAAGCGCTAACCGTATCCGGCCTTACGCAAAACTCGGCAATACTGGGCTGGACAAACGTAGGCCCTGCTACATCATGGGAAGTATATGTGGTACCCTCTACCGACCCTGCCCCTACTCCCGATACAGCAGGACTTACAACAGGTACAAACCCGTTTACCATTACTGATTTAACCCCCGGAACTAATTATAAGTATTATGTACGGGCAGTGTGCGGGCCAGACGATAAGAGTTTCTGGAGTGGGCCTCTATCATTCAGCACCACCCAAATTCCGGCAACGCTTAACTATTCTAATGATTTTGAAACCGAAAACGGCTTTACGCTGGTAAACGGTACAGAAACAAACCAGTGGTTTTATGGCACCGCTGTAAGCAACAGCCCTTCGCACTCGCTTTATGTAACTAACGATAACGGCGTATCTAACAACTATACTAACAATGTTAACTCGGTTGTGCACGCCTACAGGGATATTGCGGTACCCGCAGGCACAAGCGACATTAACATAGGCTTTGACTGGAGAAATGCAGGCGAAAGCTCCTTTGACTACATCCGTGTGTATGCAGCGCCGGTAACTTATATACCTGTAGCAGGCAACCAGACGTTTCCTGGTGACGGCATTGAGCAGATAGGTGGCGATTTTGTTGATAACAGTTCATGGTCTACCTTTAACCAGATATATAATGCCTCTGACTTTGCAGGCGGAACCATGAGGCTGATATTTGAGTGGCACAACGATACTTCCGCAGGCACTAACCCTGCCGGGGCTATTGATAATCTAAACATCAGCATTATTACCTGCCCGCAGCCGGTAGATGTTACAGTAAGCGACGCTACATTTACCGAAGCTACAATAACCTGGGATGAGCCGGGAACGGCAACCTCATGGGAAGTTTATATAGTTCCTGCTACAGAACCGGGCCCTACAGATACTACTGTGGGCACGGTAACAACCGAAAACCCTTATACGGCAACACTGCTTACGCAGGCCACTTTATACCATGTATATGTGCGTGCAATATGTGGCCCCGATGATAAAAGCTTCTGGAGCGGCCCTACAGAATTTAACACACTTATTTGTAACCCGGAAGACAAGTGTAGCTACACGTTTATACTTACCGATACCTGGGGTGGCGGATGGAACGAGAATACCATTGCCGTAAAACAAAGCGGTATTACCGTAGCTACGCTTGCCCTTAACTGGAACGAAGCCCCGCTTACCGTTACCGTACCACTTTGTGACGGCGTACCTTTTGAACTTTTCTGGAATGAAAGTGATTTTTGGGGTGGTGATGTAGGCATTGAAGTAATTAATAATTTTGGCCAGCAGATATTTATACACGAGCCGGGTGAAAGCCTACAAGGCACCACAATATTTACATGGGATGTAGATTGTGATACCGCCCCTTGTTTACCTCCGGCACACCTTACAGCTACCAATATAGGTACTACAACGGCTACATTGTCTTGGTTAGGCCAGCCTACCGGAAACTGGCAATATATAATATTACCTGCGGGTTCTCCAGCACCTACTGATGCTTCGGCATGGGTGGGCACTACAACTAACCCTACTGAGGTAACCAACCTTACAATCGCTACTAATTATGATTATTATGTAAGGCTTGTTTGTGATGGCGGTACCTACAGCGAACCTTCAGATCCGTTTTTCTTCCATACCGATGTGTGTGAAGAAGAAAGCCAGTGCGACTTTACATTTGAAATAACAAACTCACAGGGCTGGGGCGGCAGTAACAACACCTTTACCATCTCTCAGGCCGGTGTAGAATTAGCTACAATAGGCGAAGATTTCACGTGGGGTGCCTCCATGCAGTATACCATTCCGCTATGCCCGGGTATAGAGGTAGAGATAGTGCTTAACGAAACCGGATGGAGTACCGATAATATAGGTCTTAATGTATATACTCCTTATCTTGAGGATTTGTTTAACCTTGCACCGGGAACCGGAGAACTTGGCGAAACCATATTTGTAGGTGTGCCATCATGCGACCCGCCACCGTGCCCAAGGCCGCAAAACCTTACATCAACTGATATTACGCTTACCGGAGCGTTATTAGGATGGGATGAAATGGCCGATGCCAGCCAATGGGAAATAATTATACTCCCTTACGGTTCTCCTGAACCGCTGGATACCGATACGGGCGTGGTTACCAATAACAACCCATACCTTGCTACCGGGTTGCTTTCCGGCACCCCATACCAGTTCTACGTGCGTGCCCTATGTGGTGGCGAAGACGGTAACAGCAGCTGGGCCGGGCCGCACACCTTTATAACGCTTATTGCTAACGATGAGTGCGAAGGCGCTATAGAAGCACCTGTAAATACGGGTGTTGAATGTATTGAATCGATAAGCGGAACCATGTCTGGCGGTACGCCGTCAGGCTTTCAGCCATCATGCCAGGAGTTTAGTACCCCGGTAGCCGATGTTTGGTATCAGTTTACAGCTTCAAACACTACCCACAGCATCACGATAAGTGATATGGTAGGCACATCACCCACGTTTACAGTATACAGCGGCGAGTGTGGTACACTTGAAGAGATATATTGCAGCGGCTTTGACAACCAGGGCAGTGTAACCGGGCTTGTACCGGGCCAAACCTATTATGTAATGCTTTACGTAACCTGGATTAACGACCCTGCCGCACCTACAAGTTTTGACCTGTGTATTGCTACACCGTCAGTTATCGACCTGGACAATACTACCTATACGGTACCTGAACTGGTAACCGAAGTATTGGTTAACTCGCTGTGCGCCACAATAAGCAACGTTACCTGGAGCACAGGCGGCGATGATAATAACCTTACTACAGGTATTGCCAAGTTTACCCAGGGTAATTCAAACTTTGAATTAGAACAGGGTATAGCCCTTGTAAGCGGTAATGCAATGACGGCAGTAGGCCCTAACCTTGGCACTAATTTTACAGCAGAGATTTGGGGTGGCGATGACGATTTGTTTAATTACATACAAGAATCCGGCATAGACCCTGATTTGCAGGATTATAACGATGCCACCATACTTGAGTTTGACTTTGTACCGCTTTCAGGGCACATGAAATTCCCTTTCATATTTGCCTCTGACGAATATGGTGGCTTCCAATGTTCATATTCAGATGCCTTCGCATTCTTCCTTACCTCCCCGGATGGTACTACAACAAACCTTGCGGTAGTTCCTGACACCGACATACCGGTATCGGTGCTGACAATAAGGGACGACCAATACAACGACTTCTGTGAAAGCCAGAACCCTGAATGGTTTGATACCTATTATGGTATGGACGGCGCGGGCGAAGAACCGGCATCGGCACCTATTAACTATAATGGTGTTACCCATAAAATGTTTGCTGAAAGCGATGTAACTGTAGGTGCTACCTACCACATTAAGTTGGTAATTGCCGACCGTAATGACAACGCACTTGACTCGGCAGTATTCATAGGGCCATTTGACATCGGTACTCCGGATCTTGGCCTTGACCTAACCGTAGATGCTAACAATGCTCTTTGCGCAGGCAGCGAGGCAGTTCTTAGCACCGGCCTTGACCCTGACGACTACAGCTTTACATGGTATAACGGCGATGACGAAATAGAAGGTGAAACCGGCCCTACCCTTACCGTAACAGAAGAGGGTACCTACACCGTTGTGGCACACTATTTCTCTTCAACATGTGAAACTACCGATACTGTAGTAGTAGAGTTTTATGACCCGGTTAGCGTTATTATTGCTGACCCTGTAGACCTTACTAACTGTAATACTACAGGATATGATGAGTTTGACCTTTCTGAGAATACGGCAGTTGTGCTTGAAGGCCTTGATACTTCGATATACCAGGTTACGTACTGGGCTACCGAGGCAGATGCCCTTGCAGGTACCGGTACACCGCTTAACCTTACCTATACAAATACGGTGCAGTTCCTGCAAACAGTATATGTACGTGCGTTTAACTCTGCTACGGGCTGTATTGGTGTAAAACCATTTGACCTTATTGTTCAAACAACGCCACCAACGTTTACCATATCAGATGATGTAACGATATGCGATGGCAGTACCGCTACCATAACGGTTACTCCTGGTAACTTTGCCCCAGGGGAGGTAACCTACAGCTGGACACATAACGGCGACCCTATGACTGAAGACACTGCTGAGATTACCGTAACCGAGGCAGGCGACTATGAAGTTACTGTTGATAAAACTGGTTGTATTGGCACTGCTACTGCATCTGTTATTGTTAACCCTATACCAGTAGCCGATGACCTTGCTGATGTTACAATTTGTGGCGAGTATGTGCTACCCGCACTTAGCGCAAATAATGCTTACTATACCGAAACCAATGGTGGAGGCATTTTACTTACAGCGGGTAATGTTATAACAACAAGTCAGGAAATATTTATTTTCGCCGCCAGTGGCACTACGCCAAACTGTACTGCCGAGACAAGTTTTAATGTAACAATACTTGCCACACCGGTAGTAGCAGAACCGGCTGATGTAGCATCGTGCGACAGCTATACACTTCCTGCACTGACAATAGGTGATTACTATACCGCTACCATGGGTGGAGGTACTCCACTTGCTCCGGGTACTGTGCTTACTACTACGCAAACCGTATATGTATATGCTACAAATGCGCTGGGCTGTTTTACTGAAGACTCGTTTGTGGTAACCATTACCCCTAC
>NZ_JBKJHD010000016.1:0-87878 GCF_046613695.1 Flavobacterium sp. RHBU_24
TTTAATCTAAGCCTTGTAGGAATCCGGTATGGGCACTCTTGATTGCAAAATTTGAATCATATAGTAAAGGCCAATCGTTCCCCGGGTGGTTAAGTTCGGCATTATATGGAATCCAGGATTCATTGTCCCTCATCCCCCAGATTGTCAGGGCATATTTGTTTGCCGAAGGAATTGCATTATATATTTTGACAATTTCTTTGTATTTATCTTTTTGATCTAACCTTCTTTCATTTGTAAAAGTCGAAATATCATTAAATGGATTTACCTGTATGTCAAGCTCAGAAATATGAATTTTTAAGCCTTTACTCACGGCCCTGTTAATATCAGTTTCTATCTGGTCTTTCGTAGGGCTTAGGTAGGTGTTGTGCATTTGAAACCCAACACCATTTATAAGGTTACTTGCTTTTAATGCATCAACCAGTTCATATACCTTATTTTGTTTTGGTATGTTAGCTGAAGTAGCATAATCGTTGTAAAACAATAATAAATCGGTATCTCCCGCCGCATCAGCTGCTTCTCTTGCCCACTGAAAACACTGATTAATATAATTTGGCCCCATCCTTTGAAGAAATATCGTATTTCTCAGGTTACCAGTGTCGTCTACTGCTTCGTTTACTACATCCCACGACGTTACTTTCCCTGCAAAATGAGTAACAACATCGGTAATGTATTGTCGCACTTCGTTACTAAATTCGGCATCTGTACCCGGATAATTGGTTAACCAATCCGGTACTGCAACGTGCCATACCAAAGCATGACCATGCACGTTGATGCCATTGTCATTTCCGTAAGCAACAATTTTATCTGCGGCTTCCCAGTTATAAACGCCACTGGCTACAGAAATAGGGTTCATTTTCATTTCATATTCGGCGGAAATGCTGCTAAATTCATTTTTTAAAATTACATCATATTGGCTTCCTGTTTCCAATTGACTGGCTTTTACAGCCATTCCTACAAAAAATGGATGTTGTAGTGCATTGGCCTTTACTTTCAGGAACGTAGGGTCTTCGGGAATACTGCTCACACCGTTGGTTACTACACTGATTACATTAGAATATGCAGAAATTTCGGAATCCCTTTTAGCCCTTACCCTGTAGAAATAACGGGTACCACCATCTAACCCCACTACAACTTCATTTAAATCGGTCACGGGCTTTGAGTTGTAATCTGGCAGGAATGTTTCAAAATCAGCACTGGTAGAAATGTCCAAAAGGTAGCTTTGGGCGGTAGAAACGTACATCCATTTTGCCCTGAAACCTGTATTGTTTACATCTTTCGCCGGGTTTGCTACAGGCGCTTCCAGCGCATTAGCACCTTCGTTATCATCTTTTGAGCATGAATTTAAAAAAAGCATAGCGCCGGTAAACACTAGTAAAAATATATTTTTCATATCTTTTATATTGTATTATATTCTCCTTGGTAATATGAGTTTCATGTTATTGTTTCCTTTAAATCTTAATGGTGATTTACATGACAGTTTAAACATAAAACCCAAAACCCATTAGTTAATTAATTGTAACGTATCTTTATGTTATCGTACTTTATTGTGCTGGGATTAGGCGTATCTCCCT
The DNA here is from genome assembly GCF_046613695.1 of Flavobacterium sp. RHBU_24. Lineage (NCBI taxonomy): Bacteria > Pseudomonadati > Bacteroidota > Flavobacteriia > Flavobacteriales > Flavobacteriaceae > Flavobacterium > Flavobacterium sp. RHBU_24. The sequence goes on from NZ_JBKJHD010000016.1 coordinate 1,572, forward strand.
GGGCGATACCCACCTTGATTTCGTTAACTTTTGAGGCATCAAGCCCGGCAGCCGAGTTACCTCCGAACCCATAGTTGTCTTTAAAATCAGCGAGTAACAGGGTCTTGGTAGTCCAGTTTACATCGGTTATTTTAAAATTATAACCGTAGTTTACACCATCAATTGTATTAAGCTGGATAGCAAATTGCGCACCTATAACATTTGCACTGACATCTATATCTATAAAAGTCCTTGTGGCATCATTATTTGTGGCGTTTAAAAAGTTAGCGCCTCCGCCTCCGCTACTGCCATTGTAACCATTTGCGGTAGAACCTGCCCAAGTAAGTGATGCATAATTGCCCGTGGGGCCGCCCGGAGTGGCCGCGTTAAACGATTCAACATCGCCGTAAGAAACCCATGATTCCCTTACGCCGCCTCCGTCAAAATCTGATACAATAACTACGGTTGCAAATTCTATTGTTGTGGATGCCGTGCCGCCCGGGGTGGTAATTACTAATTCTGACCCCGATACCGCGTTTGCCGGCAAAGCAACAATAATTGAAGTGGGCGAATTTGCAGAAAAAGTTATCGCAGTGCCGCCTAATGTTACTGACGTTACATTATAAAACCACGTACCTACAACCTCTAAAGGATAACCGGGCGTTGCCACAGCCGGTACCGTATTGGTTATAGTGGGAACGGGCTGTAAAATTTCAATATTTTTAGTAACTATGCCGTTTGCAGTAATAAAGGTAATTGGCTGTACCCCAAACCTGCTTCCCAGGTCATCATCAAACGGAACTGTAAAAATAAAAGACTTGTCTGAATTATAATTAGCGTTAAAAGCAACATCAATTGTATTATCAAGAGTAATCTTCTTTAATCCGGCCAGCCCGTTGCCTTCAACCCTTACTTTGTTTAAGGGGTAGGCCTGGTTTAGCAAATCGCCGGGTTCTGCAACCATTGCATCTACAGTCGCAGTACCTTCGTCGTCTTTTTGGCAGCCTGTAAAAAACACCAGGGCACACAGTATAATAAGGCTATATTTTATTTTATTTATCATGTTATAAAGGATTTAATTAAAGTTATAAGCAACCGGAGGTTCTAACAGCGATGGGTTAGTGTCTATTGCAGATTGCGGCAATGGTAATTCAAAGTAAGTGCTTGAAGGCGTAATCATATTTGAAACTAAAACTGTCCTTGCATCATCAGAATAAAATCCAACTTCCTGCTGCGATATTATTGCAGTTGCTTCAGAAAGGCCACGGCGTTTCAGGTCGAAAAAATATTGTCCCTCAAGTGCAAATTCAGTTCGCCTCTCTTTAAATAACTCATCTCTTGTAAGTACCGTTTTAAGCGGTAATCCCGCCCTGGCCCTTACCTGGTTAAATGCATTGAGTGCAGACGCATCGGTTGTAGAGCTGGCTCCTGCTAAAATTGCCTCAGCATGCATTAATAAAATATCAGAATACCTTAATATAATGGTGTTTTGAGATGTGCGCATAAAAAAGACATCGTTTCTTTCGGCAGCAGAACCTACAATATACTTCCTGAAGTTAGCTCCTGTAGCAGATAGTATTTTTGTATACGTAAACCCTCCCTGGCTACTCAGCAATTCCGGATAAAAGTCGCCATCGGTCATTATAGTACTCTTCTTTCTCCCATCCTGTGGCTCAAAAGTACTTTGCAATGAAATAGAAGGCAGGTAAACGCCCCATCCGTCACTACCGCCTGTTATTCCGGTGCCCGCCGGAACTATATAGGCCTGGTTTGTATTTTGGGTTCCCCATTCGGTAGCTATGGCTTTCCATTGCAGCGCAAACATACTCTCTGCACTATTATTGTTTTCCGGGCTGCTAAATAAGTTTCCATACTGCTGTATAAGGGTATATTGCCCACCCATAATTTCCTCGGTTAACGCAGCACATTCGGCATATTCATTTAATGTTAAATGCACTTTTGCCAGAATACCTTTAGCTACCAGCTTAGTAATATATCCTCTTTTTGCGGCAGTTTCGGGCAAATTTTCCGCGGCATATTGCAGGTCTAGCTTTATAAACTGATAAACATCCTCTACGCGGTTTCTTTTTGGCTGTGCTGCAGAACCTGCCCTGTCAACAATAGGTACAGCACCAAAGGTCCTAACAAGGTAAAAATAAGCATTTGCCCTCATAAACCGTGATATCGCTATAGCGCTCCTGTAAGATTCATCGGGTAATTGATCCCTCTGGTCTTCAACCAGGCTCATTAAGTTGTTAGACTGGTCAATCACCGAAAATAATGAAACGTATCCTTCTGTTAAGATGGGGTTTTGCGATGTTACCTGTGCATTTAGGAATTGGGAATAAGCGCCATCAAATGTAAAGGCATTTCCCGCATACATATCTCCTACGGCAATTAAAAACTTATCGTTAAAGGCAAACCAGGGTTTAAAATATAAACTCTCGGCAATCCCATCAAAGGCTGTTATTCCCTCAGGCAAATCGCCCGGGGTAAGCTGGTTTTCAGATGGCGCATCTAAAAATTCATCTGAACAGGAAAACAAGGACAGCAATGCTATGAGCATAGCCATTATAGAAAGTTTTAAACGTTTTTTCATAACTATACTGTTTAAAAGACTATTAATTAATAAGTTAAATATTTTAATGTTAGTTAAAACCTTACATCAACACCTACTGATGTGGTTCTTGGCACAGGGTACCTGCCTAAATCGATGCCGCTTAATGTTATATTTTGATCTAAATTTCCCAAAGCAGGATCAAAACCTGAATATTTTGTGAAGGTGTATAGATTTTGCACATTCACATAAAATCTTACATAAGAGAAAATAGAGTGCTCGAATATAGTACTGGGTAAATTATAGCTTAAAGACACATTTTGAACCCTTAAATAAGAACCGTCTTCCACAAACCTGTTTGAAATCCTTCCATTACCATTAGGGTCTGTAAGCGTAATCCTGGGCTCATTTGTGTTCTCATTTACACCGGGTTCAAATGCATTCATTACCCTGGTACTTACGTTTCCGTACCTGTCTCCAAATCCCGGGTAAATACCGTCTATATAATGACGTGTAAAGTTGTATATTTCATTGCCCTGGCTACCGGTTAATACTATAGACAGGTTAAAGTTTTTATACTTAAAGTTGTTTGTAAACGAGTAGGTAAAATCAGGTATCGCACTGCCGATATTTGTTTGGTCTTTAGAATCAATTTTCCCATCGCCGTTAAGGTCTTTAAATCGGATATCGCCCACTGCGGTCCCGGCTTCCTGGGTAGGCCCGGCAGCTAACTCAGCCTCATTTTTAAACAGCCCTTCGGTAACATATCCATAAAACTGCCCTACCGGCTGTCCCTCGGTAGTCCTTGTAATGGTATAGAGGTCAAATTGTACTTTGCCCAGCAACGATTTACCCTGGCCCTGAAAACTCGTTAACTCATTTTTATATTTCGAAAAAATGACGGTACTTTCCCATGTGAAATTACCTGAATCGATATTCCTTGTATTAAGTGTTAAATCAACTCCTTTTGTTTGAATTTTACCGGTGTTTAAATAGTAGTTAAGCGCACTTTGGTTAGACTCATCATTGATTTGTTTCGTTAAGAAATCCGATGAATTTTTAATATAGTAATCCACAGCTAATTTAGCCCTGCTGTTAAAAACATCGATATCAAAGCCGGCATTAAACGATTTTAGCGATTCCCATTTAATATTAGGATTCCCTAAGTTATCAATCGTTGGCGATGAGCCTCCAAATGGAGATGCGGTTAAAGTTAGTATGGTCTGGTACCTGTTGGCCGGGATATTTTGATTTCCTACAGAACCATAACCGGCTCTAAACTTAAAGTAATTTATGGTGTTTAACAGTGGCTCAAAAAACTTTTCGTTACTCACAGTCCATCCTCCGGACAGTGATGGAAAATACCCCCACTTATTATTAGGCCCAAAGTTTGAAGAAGCATCTGCCCTCATTGAAGCTGTAAGTGAATACCTATCCGAAAAACCATAATTTAATCTTGAAATGTAAGATGTCATGGACCATCTGCCGGAACCATTTCCATTTAAAGCGGTATCAATATCGCCTAAATTTAAATTGGGGAAATCTGAACTTAAAAAATCCCCACTTCGGTAGCCGCTCAAATATTCATACCGGCTTTCCTGGGCCTCCTGACCTAATAATAAGGTAAAATTGTGCTTATCATTAAAACTCTTATCATATGTTAAATAGTTTTTTATGTTCCAGTAATAGCTTTGGTCCTGCTGTTTGAACGATTTGTTTAAAAGTTCAGTAACGTTTCCTAAAGTGTAGGCTGGCGCAAACGAACTGCTTTTTGCAAAATTTAAATCATACCCCAACTCCGACCGGTAGACCAACCCTTTTATCAGCGTAATATCGGCAAACAGATTTCCATTCATCTTATACCTTTCATTCTTTGCATTATTGTACTCAGCCAATGCAATCGGGTTAGTTGCCTCATTTGCCGAGGATCCTAAGCCGTTTACAGGCCCCGCAAAAGAACCGTCCGCATATCGTACCGGTAATTCCGGAGATTGCCTTAATGAATTCATAACTAAACCGCCCCTGTCATCATTCCGCACAACTTTTTGGGTTGACCTGCTTAGTGAAACATTATTGCCAATTTTCAACCATGGCTTCACGTCAGAATCTACATTTAACCGGACAGACATCCTGTTGAAATTTGAATTTAAAACAACCCCTTCCTGATCAAAGTAATTTATAGATGAATAATATCTTGTACCATCCTTATCGCCCGAAAACGATAGCTGATGGTTGTACATAGCAGCATTTCTAAAAAGTTCATCCTGCCAGTCAGTACCTCTCCCCAATAGGTCTGGCTTTTGATACTGATATGGGATGGGTTCGCCATTTAACTCTAAAACTTTAGTCTGATATTTTGCGTATTGTGGTAAATTTAAAACGTCGACAAAATTTATAACCTGCTGAACACCCATATAGGTTTCATAAGAAACGGTCGATTTTCCTTTTTTACCTTTTTTGGTCGTAATTAAAACCACACCATTCGCGCCATTCGCGCCATAAATAGCGGTTGCCGACGCATCTTTTAAAATATCAATAGATTCTATGTCAGACATATTTAAACCTGCCAAGGCAGAGTTTTTAGTTTGCCCGCTGCCACCGCCCAATGCGCTAAATGAAAAAGAATCATTGTTTTTATCAGCAAATACCGGTGTACCGTCTACAACATACAGGGGCTCATTTCCGTTAATAGACGTAATCCCCCTAATCTGTACTGAGATCCCTCCACCGGGGGTACCTGAGTTTTGCGTAACGTTTACCCCTGCAGCCTTCCCTACAAGCGCCTGGTCTATAGACGTAAAAGGCTTACCCTGGATTTCAGAGGCCTTAATTGAAGATACTGCGCCATTGATATCTTTCCTTTTAGACGTACCATATCCCACGATAACTACCTCGTTTAACTTTTCAGCTTCAAAAACCATGTTTACCTGCATTACCGATTGCGCATCTGCCTGCATCGATACGCTTTTGTAGCCTACATACGTAAAAAGAAGGTTAGCCCCCTGTGCTACATTGTTTAAAACAAAGTTACCTTCAGTATCTGTAACCGTTGCGTTGCTTGTCCCTTCTACCAATACGCTAACGCCCGGCAAAGCCACACCATCTGAAGCTACTTTACCTTTAATGGTCTGGGCAAAGAGAAAGTTCGCCCACATACATATAATTAAACACAGGAGATTTTTTAATGTAATTTTTTGCATAGATTTTGTTGTTGATTATAAATTACTGTTAGGGTTATAGTCTTTAAATGCTGCTGCCCGAAAAACGTCTTAAGGATAGGGGCATTTAAATTATTGATTAAATTACCCGACGAATGTAGATTGTTCATGCCCGGAATTATGAAATAAATAAAGCATTTTATAGCATATTTGTTGCATAATAAGCTCCCGGAAGTCCATTATGAGCAAAACTCAATCTCTTGGCAATAAAAACATTGCTGAATTATTGCTATAAAACCTCATTAAAAAATATTATACCCATAAAAAAACAATGATATTTTTCTTAAAAACATATTTAAGCAATAAGAGAGGTATAGATGGATACTTAATGCAATTAAGGTTAAATGCAAAAAGCCTCAACGTAAATTGAGGCTTGGGATTAAATATCTAAATAAGCAGTAACCCTTATTTATTCTTTTGGCTTTTTATGTTGCTTGGGGAGGTGACCATATTTAGCCTTATAACATTTAGAGAAATAAGACGGCGAAGTAAAACCTACTATATAGGTTATTTCATTGATATTATTATTACCTAATTCTATCAGCTGCTTTGCTTTTTCCAACCGTACATTTCTAACAAATTCATTAACCGAAACACCGGTAAGTGTTTTTATTTTCCGATATAGCTGGCTTCTGCTCAGGAAAATTTTTTCAGACAAGAAATCTACATTTAACTCTGGGTCGCTTATGTTCTCATTAATATAGCGCAGGATTTTTTGAATAAATTCATTATCAAGGGTCGTAGTTTTATCCATCCCTAATTTTGTAATTCCGGTATAAAACTTCTTAAAAATAATTTGCCTGCTTGTAATAAGCTGCGCCAGGCTGGCTTTTAAGACATCTAACTCAAAAGGCTTACTTAAATACATATCAGCTCCGGAATCAATTCCTTCCAACTTGTCTTTCACCATAGCTTTTGCCGAGAGCATCAATAAAGGGATGTGGCTTGTTTTTATGTCTCCTTTAATCTGTTTACATAACTGCAAACCATCCATAACCGGCATAACTACATCAGTTATAATTAAATCAGGCAATCTCTCAACAGCAAGATTATAACCTTTTTTACCATTCTCTGCTACAATTACCTTATACAACTTGCTAAGTTCTTCCTTAAGGTAGGTTCTAAGTGCTACATTATCTTCAACAATTAAAACAGTACTGGTTTTTATAACCTCTTCTTCCACTTCCTCATCAAAGTCATAATCCACCTCCTTGTTTCCATCTTGTTCAGTTATTAGCTTGTTATCATATTTTTCACGCCTGTAAGATTCATGAACTATTTCACTTTCATTGTAGAAAGAATTGCCTACCGGAAATATAATTTTAAATGTTGTGCCCTCTCCCTCTTTGCTTTCAACATTTATTTTACCCCTGTGTAATTCAACAAATTCTTTTACAACCTCAAGCCCAATCCCGGTACTGCCGTAGTATTCTTTATTTAAATTACCTACCTGGTAAAACCGGTCAAAAATCCTTTCCAGGTCATTTTCATTTATTCCTGAACCGGTATTTTTTATTGAAATTGAAATCGATGGTACCGTATCCCCGTCAAGAACTAATAAACTATCTGCACCGGATTTTTCAATAGTAACCGTTATAAATCCATCATCCGGAGTAAACTTAAACGCATTTGAAAGAATATTAAAAATTATTTTTTCAAGCATGTTGGGGTCAAGCCAGTCTTCGAGCTCATCTGTGTCAGGTTTAAAACTAAGCGAAATGTTCCTGGCAATTGCCTCATCATCAAAATAGCTTATAACATCTTTTGTGAATCCAATTAATTCAATTTTCCTGACTTTAAGCGGTATTTTATTAAACTGTATTTTATTAAAGTCCATAAGCTCATTAATTAATCTTGACAGCCTGCTGGAACTTTTATGGATTGTTTTTAATTTGCTTATTATTTCCGGTGGAACCCCCTTGTTCTTTAAAATATCTTCTAAAGGATTAATTATTAAGGTCAGGGGTGTCCTGAACTCGTGTGATATATTTGTAAAGAATTGTAATTTCTTATTGTTTAAATTTTCTGTCTGAACTAATTTCTCCTTTTCTAAAATTATAGCCTGTTTAGTTTTAAAACGGTCCTGGTAAATTTTATTAAGATATACTACCACAGAAAATAAAAGTAATGTATAGGCAATATATGCCCAGAACGTTTTCCACCAGGGTGGTAAAATGCTTATTTTTAGCTCTAAAGGCACCTTGTTCCACGAAGCGTTGCCATTAGCAGATTTTACCTTAAATACATATTCTCCCGGGGGCAAGTTAGTGTAAGTGGCACTCCTTTTATTACCCACATAATTCCAGCTTTTTTCAAAACCTTCAAGGTAATATGCGTACTGGATTTTTTTTGGGAAATTATAGTCAATCCCTACATATTCTATGGTGAATACTGATTGCGAATGGTTAAGCGTAATTTCTTTGGTTTGGGAAATTACTTTAGACAAAGGTGAAGAATCTTCCTGCGGCTTTACAGAAAAATTAAATAATTTAAAATCACTAAAATATAGCCTTGGTGATTTCTCTGTTTTTTTGATTTGGTTAGGGTTAAAATAATTTACTCCTTCATAACCCCCAAAATATAACTCTCCGTTCCCGTCTTTAAAAACAGAATTATTATTAAAATCATTATCTATAAGGCCGTCATCTTTATTAAAATTTGTACTTATCTTGTTTTTAAGATCAAGTTTCGTCAGCCCATTTCCGCCGCTTACCCATAAAGAACCGTTATTATCAGAAACTATAGCACGTATAGATTTATCTGTAAAACCCTGAAAATCATTATAATTTAAAAACCGCCCGTTCTTTTTGTTGTAGCTAAACAACCCTCCTCCATCAGTTCCTATCCAAATTGTTTTGTCGTTAGATTCATAAATGGATAAGATGGTCTGAATACTTTTATGTTTTGGCATGTTACTTAACATTGCGCTTCGCATAGGCGTTACCTTAAAACCTGAGCCGGCTGTAAAATGTACCTTGTAGAGCCCCAATACGGTTCCCACCCATAAAACATCATCAGAATCTACTAAAACCTTACGTATAAAAGAATTATCTAATCCATTGTCTACAAAAGGCTTAGAATTGCAATGAACAAATGTATTGCTCCCGCTATCAAAATAATGCAACCCTTTTACAAAGGTTCCAATCCAGATTCTGCCCGTGGAATCTTCTGAAAAACTAAATACCCTGTTTGATTTTAACCCCGGGGTATTTCTTGTGTTGTAATTTATAAACTTCGTGGTACCACTTTTTAAACAGTAAATACCACGGTCCCAGCTCCCTATCCAAATGTTCTGTTTGCTGTCTATAAATATAGTCTGTATATAATGCGCATCTAAGCCTGAGTAGTAACTCTGATTTTCTTGATTAACGTGGATGAAATTTTTGTTGCGTAGATTATAGATATCTAAACCGCCCCCTTCGGTGCTTATTAATAACCGGTCTTCCTTATCTTTTACAACAGATGTTACATAGCTTGTTTGCAGCGAATTATCATTATTTACAAGTGATTCTATTGCAGTGAATTTGCTGTTAGGTTTATCAAATACACCAAGCCCTTTATTGTAATAGCCTAACCACAGCCGTTTCTCCTTATCTTCATATAAGGACCATACCGAATTAGACTTCAGGCTAAAATCATTGTATTTATTATACAGATATTTTTTTATTACCCGGCCTTTGTAGTCAACAATCAGTAATCCGTCATTTTCGGTGCCGCAAATAATATAATCCTTACTACTTTGTAAAACAGATAATATTTTATTTTTGGTAACAGCATGATTTTCATACTCATAACTATCCATTTCAGGTTTAATTTTTATCAAACCATTTGAAAATGTCCCGAGCCAGATATACCCAAATTTATCTATCACCATGCTTTCAATATCATCTGAAATAGGCGTTCTTTTAAATTTGTCGGCATAAACCTGAGTTATAGCTCCATTTGAATCCAACGCAAAAAGTCCGTAGCTGGTTCCCAAATAAACAATCCCCTGCCTGCTCTTCGCCGAACATTTTATCAAAAAATTTGGTTTTTGCCATAGTTTCGACCTGATGGCAATAGCTTTCTGAGTTTTAACATTAAGTTTAAATAACCCGAAACCATAGGTGCCAAGAATTAAATTGCCATTGTTATCCTGAACAATAGTTTTTATCGTAACCGGGTCATGAAGCCCGTTTGTAATGCTGTCATCAATAGTAATTTTAATAAAATTATCTAAATCCCTGTTGTATAAACACAATCCTTCATCGGTGCCCACCCACAAATTATTATAAGAGTCTACAAACGTGGTAAAGACAACATCACTGTTTATGGTACTTGTTTTTTTTTGGTCATACCGGTACCCTACATAGTTAACACCATCGTATCGGAACAAACCCGAACCTACTGTACCAATCCAAAAAAAACCGTCATTGTCCTGAACAATTGACGAGATTGCCCTTTTAGAACTGGTTTCCTGTATATTCCTAAATTGGTAGTTATCAAATTTACCTTGTGAAAAAACATAATTTATGAAGATACAAAAGCATATAAAACTATATTTTAAGTTTTTCATTTTTAATCATTTACCAATATTGACCAAATTATAGGCTCCATTTTCATTATTCTATTGTCATTATGTACATGTTGTGTTATTTGCACATAACCATTAAATTGAAACCAAAACATGATAACGTATGTAAAACATTGCGAGTTAAAACTTTGTGTCTTGGACTTATTATTTAATATAAAAAAAATAAATCACTAATTTTGTTCATATTCAGCCTGTTTAATCACAACACGTGGAGAATATGCCAATTTAAAATTATTAATTCGGTACTTACCCTTATAATGTATTGCTCAATAAATGGTACTTATATCATAATCAACCAAAATTCTGCTAAGGTAATAGATTTAAAATATGCTTTTTCATCTTTTTTAAAATCTTGTATTATCAATCATTATTAGAATAATTTATTTTATAAGTAATGCCCGCAGGTAAAATAACTTAATTATTAAACCTACAGGCAAAACCTCCAAACTAAACAATCTGTTATACTTAATCGCCGTAACCCGGGTTTTGCACAAGGTTACTGTTGGTTTGCATGGCCTGCAGCGGTATTGGGTACAGGTTCCTGTTAGTGTTAGACGGGTCGTGGGAGAACCATGATTTTGTAGTAAATACCCCAAAGCGCACTAAATCCTGGCGGCGGCGGCCTTCCTGGCAAAACTCCCACCCCAGTTCATCAAGAAACCGGCCAAATGTAATATCGGCTCCGCCGTCATGCGTTTCAGAGTAGGTATCCCTGCGGCCATAATCATAGGTACTTCCCTGGGTTAATTGTTCGTCTGTTACAACCGCAAGGTTTGGGTTATCAAAATCCCTCATTCTTACCTGTGTAACCAATGCACCTGCGCCTCCCTGGCCTGAACGCATTAGTGCTTCTGCTTTCATTAGCAATATATCGGCATACCTAAATACCGGAAAATCATTACCCAGGCGGTTTTGGGCGCCAATCTTAATTTCAAACTTACCCCATCGGTAGCCATCGTCTTTGTCAGATTCATCTATAGAAGGTACACTGTTAGTATAGTTTATGCTTAACGGGTCGCCATTACGGGCAAACTGAGGCCCTTTAATATAATTTTGTTCAAGCCGCTTGTCTTCGGGGTTAAAAGATTCAATAAACTGCGGTATGGCACATACTCCGCCCCACGGTGCATACGTCATACTGTAGGTTTGCTGGCTTTCCTGTGCAAGGGTTTGCATATGGAAGTCAAAGGCATTCCAGTCGGTTACATAAAGTTCGTCCATCGGCAGGGCAAATATTATTTCCTTTGAATTTTGGTTCTCGGTAATAAAAATATTTTTCTGGTTTGTTTCCAGTGTGTAATGCCCGGATGCCATTACAAGATCACACTCAGCAATACATTGCTGCCACATAGCCTCACCGCGCCATACTTGGGCATTAAGATACATTTTAGCCAGTAGGGTGTGGGCAACCCATTTATTCATCCTGCCATAGTAGTAACCTCTTGGCTCATCAGATAGCAGGTTGATGTTTTCATTGATTTCGCTTATTATGTAATCAAATACCTCGGCCCTGGTTGATTGCTGCGGAAGCGAAGTATCACGGAAATCTGTAACCAGTGGCACGTTACCAAAAAGGTCTACTAGTATGTAGTAGTATGACGCCCTGAGTACGTGCAGTTCTGCCAGCAGCGCTTGTTTTTGCTCCTCTGATGGAAGCACTATAAGGCCCTCTTCAATTTGGGCAATAATCCTGTTGGTATTATTAATGCCCTCATAAGTCCGGGTCCAGGGCTGCCACATACCATCATCATTTGTGGTCCAGGTGTGCTGGTGCCACCTTTTATATATATAGCCGTCAAGCCATCCAATACCTATTCGGGCAGGTATCACATCCTGGTCGGCAGAAAGCTCCTGTGTGCGTACTACGCCGTTCCATAACAGCATGGTTTTGCGCCACGGGATGTAAGCCGCATTTACCAGCGCGCTGATTTCGAGTTCTGACTTTGGTGTGTAATTTTCAGACACTACCTTACCGTAGCTTTCATCAAGCAGTTCGGTGCATGAGGTAGCGCTTAAGAGAAATGCCAGTGAGGCCGCTAAAAAGAGTTTATTTGTTTTCATTACAGTTGTTTTTAATTGTTAAAAGCGGGCTGTTACACCAAAGGCGAATGTGCGGGTAGTAGGAAATTTTTCTCTCCTGTCTATCCCTGGATCCAGGCCGGAAGTGCTCACCTCCGGGTCAATGCCTTTGTAGCCTGTAATAATAAAGGCATTGTTTACCGAACCGTAAATCCTTATGTCTTTAAAGGTGCTTTTAAATTTGTTAAATGTATATCCTAACGTTATGTTGTCTATTTTCCAGTAATCGCCGTCTTCTATATAATAGCTGTTGTACTCAGCGCCTACAGAAGGGCTTAATGTTGTTTTTCCAAAGACTTTGTCATTAACAGAGGTAAGCCTGTTATCGCGGTAACCGTTCTGTGTACCTTCAAAGTTCATGCGTGGCTCGTTTAATACCTGGTAATTAAATGCACCACGCATATTTACCGTAAAATCGATATTTTTATATTTAAGGGTATTATTAAAGCCTGCATACCATTTTGGTATACCATTACCCAGGTAATGCCTGTCTTCAGGGGCATGTGTAAACTCATCATAAGGTATCCTTTCGCCATTGCGGTCTTCATATATCCATTTGCCACCAGCATCCACATCTACCACTTTAAAACCATAAAAATTACCTATTGGCTGGCCTACCTGTGCCCTGTGCGAGCTGGTGCCCTGGCCTTCATAAGGTGTCCATCCCGTGTCAAAATAGTCAAAGTCAGTTTTAAATACGCTGCCGTTAAGGCTCTTAAGCTGGTTATCGTTTACTGAGTAGGTTACCGTTGTGCTCCAGGTAAAATCGGTAGTTTCCACAGGGGTTGCATTAATTAATACTTCAACACCGCGGTTTACCATATTACCTCCGTTTGCTACAGTTGTATTAAACAGGTTTGGCGGGGTTGGTACGGTGTACCTGTATAAAAGCCCTACCACGTTGCGGCTGTAAGCATCTATTGAACCGGAAATGCGGCCACCCAGCGAACTCCAGTCAACACCTATGTTAGTTTCCCTTTTTTCCTCCCACTTCAGGTCAGGGTTGGGGTTAGATGCTGGTATGATGGTGCGTATCCACTGGCCGTTTACATAAGCATAATCGCCATATTGCAGCATGGATACCCCAAGGAATGACTCCGATGGCTGTGAGCCGGTAACACCGTAGCCTGCTCGCAACTTGAGGTCATTAAATATTTTTTGGTCTTTCATAAAACTTTCGTTTGTAATTTTCCAGCCTACAGAAACTGCAGGGAATGTACCCCAGGCGTTATCGGTACCCCAAAGCTGGCTGGCTCCCTCGTAGCGAACACTGGCCATTAAAAGATATTTATCATCAAAAGCATAGGTAGCCCTGGTAAAGAAACTAATAAGGTTGGTTCTCCATTTTCCAGACCCCATAGTTGCCAGGCCTTCCTGTATACCCGCACCGGATCCTATGTTATGCCACCCTCCAAAGACATCGTCCTGGATTAACTTGTTAAACATATTCCACGATTCTCCGCCATTTTCTATATAGCTGTACCCACCCAGTACTGTGAATTTATTTTTGCCAATAACCTTATCATAGGTCGCAGTAAGTTCCATAAGTTTTTCAGTATCTGTATACCCGCCTATAGAGGCCGTTACTCCTGCATTATCACGCACATTTGCAATATGGTTTAATGTTGTCGAGTTGCCGTTAGTACTGGGCTGGCGCCTGTATGAAAAATTTGCATTTAAGGTAAGATCCTTAATAGGGTTATAGGTAAGTGTGCTGGTATAGCGCATTTCGGTTGTTTTTGTATTGCCATCGGCTTCATAAAGTAAAGCTAACGGGTTTTCATACCCAAGTTTATTCAGGTTTTCATGCCATGAGCCGTCTGCATTTTTAATAGGGTCTGTAGGATTGCGCCTCAGGGCCGAATAATATACCCAATTTCCAAAATTACCATTGGTATAGGCTTCCCTGCCTAAAATTGAAAATCGTATTTTTAACTTGTCATCAAACATCTTATGGTTAACTTCTATACGCCCCCTGAATGTTTTATTGTTCGATTCTAAAAAAACACCTTCCTGGCTGTTGTAGTTAAGATTTGCTATGTAGTTGGTTTGCGAGCTTCCTCCCTGGAAAGAAAGGTTATGAACGTGGGTTACCGGCGTTCTTGAAATTTCATCAAGCCAGTTTACATTAGCACCATTATCCGCTTCCGGATACAGTTCCCTGAATTGCTGTGCGCTTAAAAAATCAAGTTTCCGGGCATTTTGTGCCGTACTGATATAGCTGGAATATTCAACGCTGTTTATTTGTGCCCCTTTAGCTTTTTTAGTGGTAATTAAAATTACCCCATTTGTACCACGCACGCCATAAATTGCTGCAGCCGATCCGTCTTTTAACACATCAATACTTTCTATATCTTCCGGGGCCACAGTATTTAGCCATCCGGGCACCCCGTCTATTAATACTAGCGGGTCAGAATAAGCCCCGGCCAATGTATTGTTGCCCCTTAATTTTATTGTGGTCGTTGCATTAGGGTCGCCGCTCGCATTGGTAACATTTAAGCCTGCAACTTTTCCTGTTATCAGTTGCCCGGCATCACGCACCTGCCCCTGTGTAAATTTGTCTGCCTTTACACTGGCTACTGCACTGGTTACATCTCCGGCTTTTTGCTTGCCGTAGCCAATAACTACTACTTCATCAAGTTGCTGTACATCTTCCTGTAATGCCACATCAACAGTAGTTTGGCCATTTACAGCAACTTCCTGATTTATAAACCCGATATACGAAATAATAAATACTGCATCGGCTGGGGCATCAATAGTGTATTTACCATCCAGGTCGGTAGTAGTTGCAATCTGTGTTCCTTTAATCAGGATAGTGGCTCCGGGCAACGGCATGCCATCGGTTTTAGAGGTTATAGTACCGGTTATATTTTGTTGAAAATAGGCAGCTTTTGCTGTCGAAGCAGCTATAGCATAAGAACTGAACAGCATATTTATCACCAGGGCCAATATAGGGATAACCGACCCTTTTTTGATGGCGTGGTAACTTTTGTAAAATTCATTCATAAATAGTTGATTTAATGTTAGTGTGATTCTTAATGACGCACTACGCAAACGTTTTCGTAAAGAGCGAAATTTTTTTATTGTATTCATGATTTCATAATAGGGAGAATTTTAATTAGTTATATTTATATGAAACCTAAAAGCCTGCCCAGTACAGGCTTTAGGTTTTATTAGTTAGAAATTAAAATTTTATTTCTGTCTTTTTACCGGTGTAGGTTACGGTTTTATTTTCGCCTGTAGGTAACACAATTGTGAATTTTCGGTTTTGGAGCATTCCGTTATAAGAGCCTTTACGGTTAGCTATGGTAAGTTTTTTTGACGCGTCATTCCATGAAAAATCGATCTCAGTATACGCGCCTTTTTCATAATTGTAGTTGTCAAACTCATCCTCATATAATACAAAAGAGCCATTAGCGCCGGGGTACACTTTTATTTCGAGATTATCCCACTTTTTTTCAGTGGCATATTGCACCTGCGGCCCGGTAGGAATTATTGCCCCGGCCCGTATATATAGCGGAACGATATCAATAGTTGTTGGCCTGGTGATTTCCTGGCCGCCGTTATATTTTTCGTTAGTCCAGTAGTCGTACCATACAGTACCCGCCGGCAGGTATACCTGTGTTGATTTTTTAGTGGTAAAATCTACCTCCGCTTTAGCCGGTGCATCCTTACCGTCCTGCTTGTTCCATCCGGTCTGTTCATCTACCTTTACAACTGTTTCCGGGGTATACTGGGCATTTACTACAGGAGCCACTAGGATAGATTTACCAAACATATATTCGTCATTTATGTCCCATACCTTTTTATCATTTACAAAGTCCATGAAAAGGGCACGCATAAAGGTTGACTGGTTTTTGCTAACGTCCCAGGATACAGAATAAATATACGGCAAGAGTGCATAGCGCAGGTTTATAGACTTATCTATCGCGTCGTATATTGGCTCACCTTTATTTCCGAATTGATAAATTTCACGCGGTATATCAGTACCATGCGAGCGCATCATAGGATTAAAGGCCCCAAACTGCATCCATCGCACATACAGTTCCTGATACGAAGGGTTTTTAGCGCCGGCTCCCTGGTATTTGCCATGGTTATAAGCGCCTGCAAAAAAGCCGCCTATATCAGAGTTCCAGTGGGGCATACCTGTTAATGAAAAGTTTAACCCTGCAGGTATCTGCTTGCGTAGGTTTTCCCAGCTTGAACCCGTATCGCCTGACCATGTGTTGGCACCGTATCGCTGCTGGCCTGCAAAAGCCGACCTTGTAAGGATGAACACACGCTTATCTGAAGTGGTCTGGCGCTGGTGGTCGTACATGCCGCCAACAGTCATAAGTGGAAACGCGTTACGCACTTTGCGGAAAGAACCAAGATAGGTTTTGGTGTCATAATCAGATGGTTTAGGATTAAAATGGTCGGGCTCGGTAGAATCCATCCACCACCCGTCGATGCCCTTTGCAAACAGGCCTTCATTGGCATACTTCCAATAAATGTCGCGGGCTGCGGGGTTGTATACGTCATACACCCTTACGCCCGACGGATAATCCATATTAGGAGGCCACGTTTCCAAGCCCGACTCGGGCCAGGTTTTGATATTAAACAGCATACCTTTCGCATCCATATCACGGTACTGTTTTGTTTTTGGGCCAAAAGAAGACCATATAGAGATAATAAGGTGCGCATTGAGTGCATGCACGTCATCGGCCATCTTTTTTCCATTGGGAAACTCCGGATTTAAAAAGTCCATGGCATTCCACAGGTAATTATTGCCCCAGTATTGCCAGTCCTGTATAATACCATCTAATGGTACATTTAGCTCACGATATTTTTTAACTACATCTGTAAGTTCTGCCTGGCTTTTGTAGCGCTCCCTGCTTTGCCAGAAACCATATGTCCACAACGGGAACATAGGCACCTTGCCGGTAAGTTCACGCATATTGGCAATAACACCGTCGGCAGTGCCGCCGTACATAAAATAATAATCTACACCGTCACCTACTTGCGATTTAAATGATGTTTCATTAGCATCGTCAACAAATTCTGTTGGGGAATAATTATCCCAAAATAATCCATAGCCTTTTACTGACTGAAAAAAGGTTACCGCATCTTCTACATTACCCTGTTCCAGGTGGTATTTTTGGTTGCGCTGGCTCAGGTCGCCCCGCTGGTGCTGGCCAAGCCCGTAGATGGGTTCGTCTTTGTCTAAAGTAAAGGACTGGTAAACGTTATACGTGCTTGCGCCGGCATCATCAAAGGGGGTAAGTTTTGTACCGTTACCTTTCTCTTTCAACAAGGCCTGCCCGGTGGGGGATGAAAATTCTACGGCTCCCGTAGAAAGTTCTACAGAAACACTTAGTTTATTTGATCTAAGCGTAACAACATTGCCAGTTTGCTTTGTTGCAAACGCCGTTTTAGATGGAGGCAGTATCACAGACAGGCTTTGCTTTATAAATGTTTTGCCTGTAGGTACTTTAATAATACGCACTATAGTGGGGCTATAGAATTGCACTTCTACATCATTGCCATTTGCAACGGTTTTTACTCCAAATTGGGTTTTTTGAAAAGATTGTGCATATACATTCAAGGACGATACTGCAAGCACAAGCATCAGGCAGATTTGTTTCATTTATAAAAATTTATATTGGTATTAATTTTCCCGCACCATGCTACTACATCGTAATAGTTCACTGGGTTAAAAATAGAATATTACAATAATTAAGATTTTTACAAATGTTGAAACAATTGTAACAAATGTTGAAATGTGATTTAAGGCTGCTTTAAATTATTGATATTTAATAATTTATATTTAGGTTTGTTTTTAATAAAATTAAAAATATCAGGTTTAAATTACATATTGATAAATAAGGGTTTAGTTTAAAAGCCTTTTTATTTAGTTTACTTATACTTTTGATATGGTAATATTTAAAGTATTTATTAAGAAAACTTTGACAGATGCCTGATTGTGCTGTTTTATTATCAAGAAACCTGCAATAGTAATCATTTAAAAGATGTTTAAATAATTTAGTCGTGATGGCAATTTAGGGTGTTAAAGTAACTGTGCTATTTTAATTTTTAGAAATTTTTTCCTCTCTGTATTGGCTCGGGGTCTTACTAAATGAGTCGTGGAAACATTTAGAAAAATAAGACATACTGTTAAAGCCTACTGCTTCGGCAATATCGGCTATGGCCATGTTACTTTCAGAAAGCAATTCAGCTGCTTTTTTAAGGCGGATGGAACGAATAAAATTAATAGGGGGATATCCGGTAAGTGCTACTAATTTTCTGTAAAGGCCAGTACGGTCCATACCCATATCTGTGCTAAATTTCTCTACTGAGTAATCTGGGTTAGATAGGTTTTTGTCTACAAACCTAAGTGCCCGTTCAAGCAATTCCTTATCAAGCGGGTTTGTGGTAATTGATCCTGCCTTTACATCTTTCTCATTTATGAAGGTTTTATGCCTTGTATAGTTCATTTCTAACAGTTTGGCAATACGCAGCAATAAGAATTTAATATCAAATGGTTTTACAAGATATGCATCGGCCCCGGATTCATATCCTTCAAAACGGGCTTCATCAGAGGTCCTCCCGGTTAACATTATTACTGGTGTGTGGCTTATTGAAATATTATTTCTAAGGGCTTTGCAAAATGCTGCCCCGTCCATTTCAGGCATCATCATATCGCTTATAACTATGTCAGGTAAATACTGTAGCGTTTTTTCTAATCCTATTTTACCGTTTTCGGCTGTTATTATATTATAATATGACGACAATTCACTGCTTATGTAGGTGCGGAAACCAGGATGGTCTTCTACTAACAATACCGTTTTTTTATCATTTACATGGCCAGGCGTATGCAGCACATCTGTGTTTTCTTCCTTACCAGATAAAAGTACCTTAAAGCAGGTGCCACTCCCTGGGGTACTCTCTACAGTTATGGAGCCCCGATGCAGGTCTACATATTGTTTTACCATAAATAACCCTATACCGCTGCCTATAGGATTGTCATCTTGGTTGTCAGCCTGGTAAAATCGCTCAAAAATGCGGTCTAATTCTCCCGGCTGTATACCTGTACCGGTATCCTTAACTGCTATGTTTAACTCTTCGGTAGCCTCGTTAAAAGTTGCAGAGAGCGTAACCCTGCCGCCTACAGGTGTAAATTTAATAGCGTTTGACAGTAGGTTAACTATTATCCTCTTAACCTTTTGCTTGTCAATATGGATGTGCAGGTCGCCCTCAAATATTTCCTGAGTAAACGCAATTTGTTTTTCATCGGCCATTTCAGAGTAAGCGTCGCATATCTCACTTATAAAATTGAGGCTGCCACAAAAGTGAGGGTGCAATACTTCATTTGCGGCATCTATTTTTTTAAATTCCAGCAATTGGTTTACCGTATCCAGCAATAAATTAGCATTATTGCCTATACGCCTTAGTTCAGCTTTAAGGTTGCGGTCGGGTACTTTTTGTATTAGTGCCCTGAGCGGGGTTATAATCAACGATAAAGGCGTACGTAATTCATGGCTCATATTTGTTATAAAGTCTGACTTGGCTTTTTCAACAGCTTCGGCATGCTGCTTCTCACGCTTTAGCGCGCTGCGCTTTACTATATACCTGTATAATAGCCATATAAAACAGCATCCTATGATGCCGTACAATAGCTTGGCAGAGGTTGTTTTCCAAATGGGGGGCGCAATTACCACCACCATAGTTTTAGGTTTATTTACCCAGTGAATACCGTCGGGGCTTGCTTCTAATTTAAAAACGTATTCGCCCGGGGCAAGTCCGGTATAAGTTGCTTCGCCATAATCTGACGGGGGGGCTTCCACCCTCCAGTCGTCATCAATACCCTCCAGTTTATACCGGAAATGGCTTTCAGACGGATTAATATAATTGAGGCCTGAATAGCCGATGCTGATAAAATTTTGTTTATAGTTAAGCCGCAGGGTATCGGTAGCGTTCAATGCATTTGTTAGTATATTATCATTATCTGCGCTACCGGCTGCAACATTTTTTCCAAAAAGCTTTAGGTTAAGAAATGTTGGCCTGAGGTAACGCTGCTTTATTCCGGCAGAACTTTGCGGGATGTTATTCATGCCATCTATAGCCCCAAAAAACAGCCCGGATACCGGTGAAAGAAACGCAGCCCTTTCTGTAAAGGGATGTTCTATAATACCGGTGTGCTTATAATGGTTTATGACACTAAAGGTACAATTAGCGCCGGAACAGTTTTTTATAATATGGCTTACCCCTCTGGATGTGGTAACCCAAATGGCATGGTCCTCATCCTCAATAATCGCCTTGATACTGTTATTTATTAATCCGGTCTGGGTGTCCATCCGGTATAGCTTTTTGTTTTTGCTGTCCCACATGGTAAGCCCGTCATAGGTACCCACCCATAAATCCTGCGCTGAATCAGTAAAAATACAGGTATAGCGATGGCTCTTCCTGCCAAACATGGGCAGCTTCTTATCATTTTTGCCTGTCGATACTGTAATTTTATGGGTTTTTAAATCCATTATAAAAGGTCCACCGGAAGATAACCCTGCTAAAAACCCACGCCACTCTGTAAATTGCTGTATATGAGATATTTTTGTTCCCGTATAAATACATTCAAAAGATTCAGATGCCTTGGTCCATCGCAGCAACCCTTCATTTTCTGTACCTACATATATTGCGGAATCTGTGGCCTCATACACATAATTTGTAGCTTTAGGATACCTGAGGCGTAAGGCACCATCCCTCTCCCGGACATATAGCCCCACCGGAGTGGATAGCCAAATACATCCCCGTGAGTCTTTAACGAGGGCATTACAGTATACCCCCGGCAGCAAGTGTTCCATTACTGATGAACTGGTAAGCGGAAGAGGGGTGGTAAAGAGCCCCTGGTTAGTGCCTATAAGCAGTTTACCGTCGTCGGCATCCGTAAAACAATTAACCTGGAGCTCATTATCTCCTGATATTTTGAAAAGCTGTTTTTGGTATTGCGGAAACCGAAACCTATCAGGATGATAATAATAGAGCCCCTTATTTAATGTTCCTGCCCAAAATCCGCCACGGCTGTCAAATAAAACCGTACTAACCTCGGTAGTAATATCATTACGGCCTAAAATTTTCAACTTAGGATATAATGTACCTTTTGTACTACCGGGGTTAAAATGCCACAGCCCTTTGTTGCTGCTCATTATAAAGCCGCCATCTTTATCGGCGGCAAAAGTGTTGAGCCAGTATTCGTTAGCATCTATTAATGTCTTTACTTCATGTGTTCTAGTGTCGAACCTTAGTAGCCTGCCTTCATAAATGCCCGCCCTAATAATGTAAATATAATTACCAACTACAGTTGTATGTATCCACTCTTTTAATGTATCAGGACTTTTGCCGGTAACACGCTTTTGAAACAATTCTTTTGCCGTAAACCGGTTAAAACAGCGTACCAAACCCGATTTGTAAAACAGGTAAATATTTTTATTACAGTAGGCTATATCATACACCCTGTCGACAGGACTGCCTTTTAGGGCTACATCCTTTAAAAACAGCCTGTTTTTTTTCGAGCCACTATCATAGCATTGCAACGCACCGGTATCGTTAATCACCCAAAGATCATTTGCTTTATCTACAAATAAATCAACGGGAACGCCCGTAAAACCCATTTCTTTTAAAACTTTACCGGGGTCTTTTTCACTTTTTTCTTTTGAAATATTAATAAGCGAAAGTTTGCCCAGGCATTTAAACCATAAATGGTTATTCTCTATATAACTGTGGTGAAAGCCGGTATACGATGTTACAGGTATTGCATTTAAGTCATCAAGGTGTATGGTCTTAAAACTACTGCCATCATATATATTAAGCATCCCTTCCGTGAACACACCAATCCTGCCGTCTTTAAGCTCAATAATATTGCGTATTCTTTCTTCGTTTAGCTGCTGCCTGCCTTCTACAGGAGTAAACACCATTTCCTGGGCACCTGCTACATTATTGCCTAACAAAAGTAATAGCCATATGGCTGGGTTAAGGGCGCAAAGAGTTTTGGCTACCCCACGTGCCCTGTTAATTAGTGCAATGAAAATTTTATATAAAATTTTTATCATGCCTTGAGTATATTGTTTTAAGATCATTAAATAGCATTAACAACAGAAAGTTATACAAAAATACTCAATATTACCCCGTGGTACATTATGGTGTTAATCAAATCACAGTATTGCTTCCTATCGTACTTGAAGGCATTCGACTCTCAGTCAGCACGCATCTCCACAAAGAGCTTACAACATGGATAATTGAGGGTGCTGAGTAAATAAAATATTAAACAATACATTTTTACAGATGAGGCTATAGCCGTGTCTTTATAGAAGCAATATGAAAGGAAAACCAATGATAAATTCTTAAACCAGCTAATTGTGACAGACACTTCCGACGGTGGTGTAAGTGCTCTAAATAAATTATTATCTCAGCTATCTATTGTTGGGCAATAAGAATTTTACTTACAGTTATCTTGAAGACGGGAGGGATGGATTAAAAGTGATTAGTAATTGTGGCGGATTTTGTACAAGAACCTGAAGATGCTTACTATCCATACATTCAAAAAAATGCAATTAAGCAGGTTCAGTTTGACTATATTGTTACAGTAAGCGAGATAGATAGTATAATTTATCTATTAATCTTCCGGAAAATTTAAAAGAGTATTTCAATTATGATTAGCCCTAAAAAAACAATGCAGGATTAATAATAGAAAAATACATTTTTTAGACAGAATTAGCTTTGTGGTTACTTCTGTTTTTTGTTTTATAAGTTTTCTTTTTGGTAGTTTTTATATATCGTTATTTCAGGACTGTGCAGAATCAGGGATCACAATCTAACGCTTATAACCTATTTTGTCTTTCTATGAAGCAGTGCAAATTGATGATTGATTTATTCAATGTCATAAATTTATCCCAAACGCTTTAAGATCAATGACCGTAAATGTCTTCATGTTCATCTCCCCAATTTCCTATAACTGAAATTACAGGGATTAACGTTTTTCCAAAATCGGTCAGGCTGTACTCTACTTTCGGAGGCACAACAGGGTAAATAACCTTTGTCACAAGCTCATGTTCTTCTAATTCCTTCAGCTGGATATTTAAAACCCGGCGCGAAGCATCGGGTATTTTGCGCTGCAGTTCGCTTGGGCGCTTATGCCCCTGCCCGATAAACCAAAGCAAACGTACTTTCCATTTGCCATAAAGTACTTCACCTATCAGGTCAAGGCCACAATTAAGGTTTGGTATTGTTTTTCTCTCATACATATCACAAAAGTAATCCTATGTTCTTATATGCACAATAGGGGAATAATTTATCCCTATACGATTCGTAACTCCGTACTTGTGAGGAACTAACGTACTCCCGAGATTTGTACAAAGAAACTTAAACGTAAAAAAATGGATTATCAAAACGAATTGTCAGGCAAGATTGCCTTAGTGACAGGTGGTACAAAAGGGGCAGGCAGGGCCATTGCCGAAAGGCTGCTACAAGCCGGGGCAACGGTGATTATAACCGCCCGGAATGTTCCGGAGAATGAAAACAGCCGGCTGCATTTCATCCCTTCCGATTTGATTAAGGCAGAAGATGCGCAAAAGCTGGTAAGCGAAGTACTCTCTACGTATGGGCGACTGGATATCCTGGTGAACAACCTGGGTTCCTCAACAACGCCTGCAGGCGGCTTTAGCGCATTAACTGATGAAGACTGGGTATCAACCCTGCAAGCCAATTTACTGGCCCCGGTTAGGCTGGACAGGGCATTTTTGCCGCAAATGATAGCTAAGAAAAGTGGTGTTATTATCCATATAGCTTCTATTCAGGGCATACTGCCACTTTATGATTCTACCCTGCCTTATGCCGCCGCAAAAGCAGCATTGAGAAATTACAGCAAAAGCCTATCCAATGAAGTTACACCAAAAGGTGTCCGGGTACTTACGGTTTCCCCGGGATGGATAAACACATCAGCATCTGTAGCCTGGCTGGGCGAGATTGCGCGAAATGCAAACAGCACCGTAGAAGAAGCGCAACAAGGTGTTATGGATGCATTGGGTGGAATACCGTATGGCAGGCCTGCACAACCCGAAGAAGTAGCTGAGTTAGTAGGCTTCCTTGTCTCACCAAGGGCAGGCTACCTGACAGGTACTGAATATGTAATCGATGGCGGTACAGTACCCACAATTTAATAATCTAAAAAAATAACAACATGAACTTACCAAAAGTAATAACAGACCTGGTTAATGCGCAAAACAGTTTTGACAGCATTGCCTATGCGGATTGTTTTTCTGAAACCGCCGTGGTATTTGATGAAGGTAAAACTCATAAAGGAAGACTTGAAATAGAGCGTTGGATCGACCACTCAAACAAGAACTACTAAGCAGTGATGAAATCACTGAAATATACCGAAAGCAATAACATTTTAACTGCAGAATGCTCAGGAACATTTCCAGGAAGCCCTATCACGCTAAAATTTCATTTTAATATTGTTAACGGTCAAATTCAGCATTTAAAAGTAACAGATTAAACATAAAAGAGAGTCCGTCTGTTTACTGTAAGTTATTTAAACGACAAAGCCATTGGAATCCAATGGCTTTGTTTGTCTTTCTGTGTGGGCGATGAGGGGTTCGAACCCCCGACCCCCTCGGTGTAAACGAGGTGCTCTGAACCAGCTGAGCTAATCGCCCCAATATTTTTGCAATGTCGAAAGCTGTATTGTTCCGTATTGCGAGTGCAAAGATACATTTACTATTGATAACAGCAAGCATTTAAAGCTAAAATTATTGCTTTTTTATGCTAAGTAAAAGAGCCTTCGATCCGCCATTAACTATTTCTATTGTAATAGGCTCATTTTTAGTATTTCTCCCTTCAATAATATATATTTTCCCTCCCTCTTTATACGGAATTTTACTTTTAGAAAAATCAACATCGCCGTAAGTAAGGGTGTTTTCTACATCTTTTTGATTTACCCATCCCATGCGAAATGTGTTTTTTGCCTCTTCACTTATAAGCAGCTTTTTTGAGCGGATGTCTTTTAATACCCTGCAATTAGGCAGGTAGCAAAAATTTTGGCCACGGTTTTGGAAAATAAAGAGAACAAAAAAAGTGCCTATCATTAACCCAAATAAAAAATAAGCGAGCCTGAATTTAAATTTCATTAATTAAAAAATTTTTGCAAAAGTAAGCAATAGATTCATTGCGGCTTGCATATGTGCAATAAATTAGCGGGCTGTTTCCATCGGTATTACCTTTTTGTCAAAAAGTTCAATAACGTCTTCTACGCCTTTTTGCAGGTTCCATACCATAAAGCCCAGTGCTTCCGCAGCATCAGTATTAAACTTTTTATCATCCACTACGATTGTGTTCTTTGGCTGAATGTCATGGTTGGTGGTAAGAAAGTTAAACGCCTCATCACTTGGTTTCCGCACACCTATCTCATGCGAAAAATACACCTTTTCAAAGCACTGGTAAAAGTCGCGGTAGAAAGACATACCTACATCCTGCTCAAATTTTTCGATATGGATAGGATCTGTATTACTAAGTAGGAACAGCCTGTAATTGGGGACGAGTTTTTGCAAAAACTCCAGGCGGTAGAGCGGAAAATCGGCTATACCCGCATTCCAGGCATCCCTTATCGCCTCAAGCGAAGCATTATCTGTAAATGGCTGTATACCTTTAAGGTACGCGTCTGAATCTATTTTTCCGGTTTCAAACTTCTTTTCGAGAGTTTCTAAAGCTTCGTTCCACCCATAGAGGCCAAGAGATGCAAACGCATCTACTTTTGCCTGCTTATCTTTATTTAAAAAAACATCACCCAGGTCAAATATTATCGTGTTTACCATAATTCCTAAAAATAAAGAGTTCATCGTTGTCTATTCGTTGCTGCGAGTCCGGTACTTTTTTCAGCAGTGGGGCAGGGGTTCCCTCATTAAATAAAATGCTGCTTTTGAAAACACGCGCCTCATCCCAAAGATTTGCATCAATAAAAAATTGCAGCGTTTGCCTGCCGCCTTCAACTAATACCGATAGCAGGTTGTTATGGTGTAATATGTCCATTACCGCAGGTAAAAAGCCTTCGCCAAACTGCACATTTTCATACACTATGCCATCTAAGTTAGATAAATTCTCCTGCCCGGTCAAAACAATTGTCTTAATTTTTTGGTTTTTAACATTGTAACCGTTACTTATTTTTCCAGTTCGGTCTATTACTACACGCACCGGGTTTGGCCCTGTCCACGAGCGTACGTCCAGCGATGGGTTATCGTCCAGTACAGTTTTTGTGCCTACTAATATTGCGGCTTCCTCGCTACGCCATTTGTGTACCAGTTGCCGTGAATACTTATTTGTTATCCAAACGGGCTTCTTTTCTTCCGGGTTACCGGATAGTCCATCACCCGAACCGGATGCCAACTGAATATTCGGACTCAAAAATCCATCCGCGCTTTCTGCCCATTTAAGTATAATGTAGGGACGTTTCTTTTCATGAAAGGTAAAAAAACGGCGGTTGCTCTCGCGGCATTCTTTCTCCATCGCCCCAACAATAACCTCCATACCCGTTTCACGCAGTTTTTTAATACCATTGCCCGCCACTTTTTCGTGGGGGTCGGCTGTACCAACAACAATTTTTTTTATTTGTTGTTTAATAATCAGGTCGCAGCAGGGTGGGGTATTGCCATAGTGGCTGCAGGGTTCCAGGCTTACATAAAGCGTGGCATCGGGTATCAGGTGGCGGTCGGCCCCGGTTACCGAATTAATGCAATTCACTTCGCCATGCGGGCCGCCGTACGGCGATGTATGGCCTTCGCCAATGATGCGCCCATCGTGTACCAAAACTGCGCCTACAGAAGGGTTAGTCATGGCCGCCCGCATCCCTTTTTCGGCCAGCTCCAGGCAGCGTTGCATATAAATTTCGTGGCTCATCTTTTGTAGCAGAGTTATAAGGTATCAAAGTTACAAAGTTTTGAGTTGCCGGATTAACAAATTACCGCATCCACAAATAAACTGTAAATTTGCATTATGGATACTATTATAATTCGCCCAATACAGCCGGAAGATAACCCACAGATAGCTGCTATAATACGCGGTGTTTTTGATGAACTTGATGCCCCTAAAACAGGCACAGCCTATGCAGACCCGGTGCTCGACCGGCTAAGCACCGCATACAAAAGTGAAAAGTCGGTTTACTATGTTGCTGTTGTTGATGGTAGGGTTGTAGCCGGTGCAGGTATCGCTCCGCTCGAAAACGGCCCTGAGGGTGTTAGCGAATTGCAAAAAATGTATGCTTCGGCAGCAGCACGGGGCAGGGGAGTAGGGGCAAAACTCATTGAAGCATGTTTAAAAGCGGCTGTAGGTTTTGGTTACACCCAGTGCTATCTTGAAACCCTTCCCTACATGGATGCCGCCCAAAAGTTATACCTGAAATACGGTTTTACGTATATTGACGCGCCCCTGGGCAATACAGGCCACAGCTCATGCCCCGTGTGGATGATTAAAGAATTGGGCCCCCAACCCCCGAAGGGGGAGTTGTTAACCGGAATAAAAGAATACAAAAAACAGTTTACCGAAACCCTTACCCCAATATATGGTGCGGATGAAGCAGAGTCGATTTTTAACATTTCGCTGGAAGAAATAACAGGGCTAAGGCGGGTAGACCTTATCATGAATCCGGATAGCGTACTTACCGATGTGCAAAAGGACCGATGGGAGAGTGTCTTAGCACAGTTGCAGGAACAAAAACCCATCCAGTACATATTTGGCAAGGCCCACTTTTACGGACTCGAATTTAAGGTTACCGAAAATACCCTGATTCCCCGTCCTGAAACCGAACAACTGGTAGAGTGGATCATCCATGAAAATAAAAACAGGCAGGATATCACTATACTCGATATAGGAACCGGTAGCGGCTGTATCGCCATTTCGCTGGCTGATAATTTAAAGCAGGCCTTTGTTTCCGCCCTTGATGTTTCTGCCGAAGCATTGGCAGTAGCCGAAGAAAATGCCATGGCGAATAATATAACTGTTGATTTTATCCAGGAAGATATACTTACCACGGCGTCGTTGCCACAGCGATATGATATTATTGTATCTAACCCGCCCTATGTGCGTAACCTGGAAAAACACGAAATAAAACCTAATGTGCTGGACTTTGAGCCGCACCTGGCGCTTTTTGTCAACGATAACGATCCGCTAATTTTTTACCACAAAATTGCCCAACTTGCAAAAGTGTATTTGAAAAAAAACGGTACACTATACTTTGAAATAAACCAATACCTTGGCTCACAAACAGGGCAAATGCTGGAATCAGAAGGCTTTAAGAATGTTATTTTACGTAAGGATATGTATGGAAATGACAGGATGATTTCCTGTAGCGTTTAAAAAGTTGGCAGTGTTCAGTAATCAGTTGGCACATATCCTGAGACTGAACACCGAACACTAAAACTGCTACTCATAACGAAGCGCCTCAACAGGGTCGAGTGCGGCGGCTTTTACAGCAGGGTACAGCCCAGATACTATTGTAACAATTACAATGGTGCCTAAAGCCGCAAATGTGGCTACCCAGGGCATAGGGAACGAAGCATTCATTATTGCAGAGAGCCCGAAACCTGTAAGAAGGCCAAGTATGAGTCCTATAATTCCCCCAAAAATACAAATCACCAGTGTTTCGGTAAAGAACTGCATGGCTATGGTCCCCTTTTTGGCCCCCAGTGATTTTCGCACGCCTATTTCGCGGGTACGCTCGGTAACAGATACCAGCATGATGTTCATAAGTGCAATAGACGACCCAAAAACGGTAATTATCCCAATGACCCAGGCAGCGGCAGCAAGTGTATCCGTTTCGCTTTTTAGGGTTTCCAGTAATTCATCGCTGCGTTCTATACCAAAGTTTTCTTTGGCAACAGGTGCCAGCTTACGTATGCGGCGCATGCTTAGTATGGCTTCGCCCACAGCGCCATCCAGAAAATCGGGGTTAGCGATGCTTACTTTTACGGTATAGTCAATATTAGGTGCGCTGTAGAGCGAGCGTGCAAGCTGTACGGGTATAATAAGGTTAAGGTCCTGCCTGTTGCCAAAGGTAGAGCCCCTTCCTTTTAGCACACCGATTACCTTAAACTTCGCCCCGCGTATGGCTATGGTTTGTCCTATGGGGTTTACATCTTTAAGTATCCCTTTTTCAAAATCGGCGCCCACAAGGCATACGTAATTATTATTGCTTATATCAAAGTTGGTAAAATTCCTGCCCTGCGTGGTTTCGAGGCCAGAGTTCGGCAGGAAATTTTCATCAGCGCCCAAAACAGTTACTTCCGGGTCTGACTCTTTTTCGCCAAATTTAACCTCAACGCCTGAGGCCGCAGTAAACGACAGCGAGGTTTTTGCCCCCGGGAAATTATATTTTTCCTGGAATGCCCTGGCCTGCGGATATGTAACGATAGGGTTTTCGCGCACATCAGCGTCGTTTTGCCGGCCTATCTGGCCGCTGGTATCATAGCGGGTAATGGTAAAGGTATTGGTACCCATAACGGCAAAGTTGCCCATAATACTGCTTTCCAGCACGGCTACAGCCGCAAGTACGCCTACAAGCGCCCATACGCCCAGGCCGATAATAAAAATGGTAAGTATGGTGCGCAGCATTTGTGCCCTTATGGACCCCAGCGCTATTTTTGTATTTTCCCTGAAGAGGTTAAACATTTTGTGATTGATTTTACTGCTAAGGTAAGAAAATTGTTTAAAGTTTCAGGTTTCAGGTTTTAAGTTTGGGTACGTGGACGATTGAAAGCTGCTGCCCACTGCGACTGAACACTGAACACTATTTGCTATCTTTGCAAAAAAAATACAATGGCAAAACCGGGTATCCCTAAAGGTACGAGAGATTTTTCACCTGCTGAGGTGGCTAAACGTCAATACATCATATCAAAAATAAAACACCATTTTGAGCTGTTTGGCTTCC
This sequence comes from Flavobacterium sp. RHBU_24, assembly GCF_046613695.1. Classification (NCBI taxonomy): domain Bacteria; kingdom Pseudomonadati; phylum Bacteroidota; class Flavobacteriia; order Flavobacteriales; family Flavobacteriaceae; genus Flavobacterium; species Flavobacterium sp. RHBU_24. The sequence continues at coordinate 31,922 of NZ_JBKJHD010000016.1, forward strand.
AGCCGATAGAAACCCCTTCGTTTGAAAACTCTGATACCCTGATGGGCAAATACGGCGAAGAAGGAGACAGGCTTATTTTTAAGATACTGAACAGCGGCAATTATTTTTACGATAAGAAAGGCCTTGAGTTACCCGGAGATATGGACGGGCTTTTAGCCAATTCTGCCGAAACCATCACAAAAGAACAACTTGTAGCGCTTAATAAGTTTACAGCTAAAATATCTGAAAAAGCCCTGCGCTATGACCTTACCGTGCCCTTTGCGCGCTATGTGGTACAGCACCAGAACGAGATAACCTTTCCCTTTAAACGCTACCAGGTACAGCCGGTATGGCGCGCCGATAACCCACAGAAGGGACGCTTCCGCGAGTTTTACCAGTGCGATGCCGATGTTGTGGGCAGTACCTCTCTGTGGCAAGAGGTAGAGCTGGTGCAGTTGTATGATGCTGTGTTTTCATCGCTGGGGCTAAATGGTGTTACCATAAAAATAAACAACCGTAAAATACTAAGCGGCATTGCCGAAGTAATAGGTGCTAAAGACAAGCTTATCGATTTTACCGTAGCGCTCGATAAGCTGGATAAAATAGGAGAGGATGGCGTGAAAGCCGAAATGCTTGCAAAAGGCATTGATGAGGCCGCAATAGACAAAGTGCAGCCGCTGTTTAACTTTACAGGTAGCATAACCGAAAAACTGGATAAGCTTACTACATTGTTATCTTCTTCTGAAGAAGGCATGAAAGGGGTAGAAGAGCTGCGTTCTATTTGTACCAACGCCCTTGACGCGGGGCTGGATAAATCAGTGCTCGACCTGGATGTTACCCTGGCGCGGGGGCTAAATTACTACACCGGGGCTATATTTGAAGTAAGCGCACCTAAAGAAGTAAAACTGGGCTCGATAGGCGGAGGTGGACGTTATGACGACCTTACCGGTATCTTTGGGCTTAAAAATGTTAGCGGTGTAGGCATTTCCTTTGGGCTTGACCGTATTTACCTGGTGCTTGAGGAACTAGGCCTGTTTCCTGATACAGTTACCGAGGGTACTAAGGCACTGTTTATAAACTTTGGCGAAGCCGAAGCAAAATATGCGTTTAAAGCTATTGCAAAGCTGCGTGCCGCCGGAATAAGGGCAGAACTGTATCCTGACACTGCAAAGATAGGCAGGCAATTCCAGTATGCCGATAAGCGGGGGATACCCTTTGCGGTACTTACCGGCGACGCTGAGATAGCGGCAAATCAATATACCCTGAAAAACCTGGCTACAGGCGAACAGGAAACGGTGGATATTGACGCACTTATAAAGCGTATTAAGTAATACATAATTTTTTTGCAAAAAAGGCTGTCTATTTTTTTAGAAAGCCTTTTATACATCGAGGCATGTTGCTCCCTTATTTACCGTCTTTATCTACCACAGGCCGGTTTTCGCGGTTAGCAAGCTCCCATGCCGTGGCAAAGGCCAGCTGTGCCCGTTTTGCCTGTAGGTCATACTCTATCTTGTCCGGTGTATCGGTAGGGCGGTGGTAATCGTCATGCACACCGTTAAAATAAAATATAATAGGTATTCCCTTCCTGGCAAAGTTATAATGGTCGCTCCTGAAATAAAACTGGTTAGGGTCTTCGCGGTCGTTAAAGGTATAGTCGAGCGCCAGTTGGGTGTACTTTGCATTTGCGGCCTCATTAATGTTATGTAGGTCGGTGCTCAGGCGGTCAGAGCCTATTACGTAAACATAATTACCATTCTCTTTGTGGGCATCGTCGCGCCGGCCTATCATGTCTATGTTTAAATCGGCAATGGTATTGGCTACCGGGTACAACGGGTGTTCGCTATAATAACGCGAGCCATGCAGCCCGTGTTCTTCGCCGGTTACATGTAAAAAAAGTATCGAGCGTTTAGGGCCGTAGCCCTCCTGCCTAGCTTTCATAAATGCCTGGGCAATTTCCAGCAGGGCGGTAGTGCCCGAACCATCATCATCGGCACCGTTGTATACCTCGCCGTTTTTGGTGCCTACGTGGTCGTAGTGTGCAGATATAACCAGTACTTCATCTGGCTTTTCTGAGCCGGGGATAAACGCCCATATATTTTCAGAATCATTTAGCTTAGGGCTAAAGGGTTTCTGCATAAACTCTGCCGGTACCGGTTGGTACCAGCCCGTAGCAGCAGGGGGGTAAGACATACCAATGGCCTTGTATTGGCTTATAAGGTAGCGCCCCGCTTTTTTCTGGCCTTCAGTACCGGTATTGCGGCCTTCCATAGAGTCGTTTGCCACTATATACAGGTGCTTTTTCAGGTCGGCAGCAGTAATGGTATTCATATACCTGGCCACATCGGCCTTTGCATAGTCTTTCTTTTGGGCCTTTCCGGCGCTGCACCCTAAAAGTAGTAACGAAGATAATAACAGTGGGAGTTTTTTCATGTTCAGTGGAAGGTAAATATAATATAAATCAGTACGGCAATTAAAACTATTGTAATAGTAGTTAGGTTAATAAAAAACAGGGCAAGGCTCTTAATGCGGGATATGTACTTTTTTTCTCCGTACATAATGCTGTGTGCCCTGAAAAAGTAAAATATAGAATAAAATAAAATAATTGAAGATATTATTGTACCTACTAAATCTCCTAAGTTAATGCTAATAAAAGATGTCAAGCGTTGAAATACTGTCGCAAAGCATATTAGCAGTAGTAATAACGAGAAATAATGCAATGTAAATATTCCATGGTCAAAAAACAGCCAGCGTTTTTTGCCATGAAAAAGCCATAAGAAAAAGGCAAATATCGGCATATAGATAAATAAGACTTTAGGGAAAATATGTTGCAATGCTTCCAAAATATCTTCCGGTGTGATTTTTCCGTTTACTGCCTCAAACTGCTTTTTCGCAAATAAATATTCTATGTTGGATAAATTGCTTCCGGGAATTGCTTTTATCGAGTCCAGTTCCTTAATACTATGCACCACAACACCATTGTATAAGGTAAGATCATAGTCTTCTTTAGCCTGTGCGTTATCACGCTTTACTTCGTGATTTTCATCTATTAGTACTGAAGATACCGGCTCATTTGCACCTGTCTTTTTCTCAATATTCTCAGGCAGTACACCAATAATTAAAAAGGTAATAAAACTTATAAAGATGTACAGCTTTACCGGGGGCACATATGACTGTCTTTTACCTAAAAGATATTCTGTAGTAAGCTTCGATGGGCGAAACAGCAGGTACTTTATGGTTTTCCAGAATGCGCCGTCGTAGTGTGTGAGGTCTTCGGCAAAATGTGCTACAAGATGAGCAAAGCTTTGCCGTGTTTCTGTATTTTTCTGCCCGCAGTGCGGGCAATAAATTTCCAAAACTTCGTGGCCGCAGTTTTGGCATTCGGTATCGTCCCGCAGTTTGTCGTGTGCCATAGTGTTTTTTTTGTTTTGGTGCGGTTAAAGCTATTGAAAAAAATATAGACCCGCAATAAGCGGGTCTATATTAGTATATTATTTAGCGAAACTAATTAATTCTTTTAGCAAATAGTTTTGTATTAAATACTTTCCTGGAGTCTGGCTTTTCGTTTACCGGAGTTACTCCAGCTCTTTAAGAAACTGCATAAACGCTGCCCATGAACGTTTATCTGCCTGTTCATTATAGGCAGCGCCCTTGCTGGGGTCGTTGCCGGCTTCTTTTTCGGTAAACGCATGTACGGCACCGCTGTAGTAAATAAGCTGCCAGTCGGCATTACCGTCTTTCATCTCTTTAATAAAAGCGTCTACATCTTTTTGTGGCACATAAGGGTCATCCGCGCCATGCAGTACCAGTACGCGCGGGCTTATGGTTCCGTTGGCACGTGTCGCGTCTTTCCCCACACCTCCGTGAAACGACACCACGCCCTTTACCTTTAAGCCGCCGCGAGCAGCTTCAAGAGCGCCGGTACCGCCAAAGCAGTATCCTATAACCACAATATTATCTGCACTTGCCCCTGCCTTTACAAGCTGTTCAAGCGCGGCCTGTATACGTTTTTGGTAGGCTTCATAATTCTTTTTATAATAGCCACTCTGTTGTCCGCCCTCTGCCGTATTTTGCGGATATTTACCTTCGCCATAAATATCGGCTACAACCGCGTAATAGCCATCTTTAGCCAGTTTTTCGGCAACTTCTTTGCTGTGCTCATTAATGCCCAGCCAGGCTGGCAGCACTACAATGCCCGGTTTTTGCTTCAGGGGTTTTTTAGGGGTGGCAATAAAGCCGTTCAGTTTTTGGCCTCCCTCTGTATAGGCAACGGGCTTTAACTGTGCGTTGAGGGTAACTGCCATTAAGATAATGGGCAGCAATATAAGTTTTTTCATACGTGTGTTTAAGTTTTAGGTAAAGGTAAAAAAGAAAGCCTTTACGCACAAGGCATAAAAGCTTTCATTGTATAAAGACATAATCTTTTACACTATTTAGCTGTGCTGCAGCTGGTGTTTACCTTCGTTTATTTCTTCAACAAGTTTTTTGTTAAATGCAGGCAGGTCTTCAGGTGTGCGGCTGGTTACAAGGCCCTGGTCAACAACTACCTCTTCATCAACCCAGTTGGCGCCGGCGTTTATAAGGTCCTGGCTTATTGATTTTACCGAGGTTACCCTACGGCCATCTACAACACCTGCATTAATAAGCGTCCACGGGCCATGGCAAATGGTGGCTACCGGTTTCTTTTGGTCAAAAAAGGCTTTTACAAAGGCCAGGGCTTCGTTATTTGTGCGCAGCTTATCAGGATTTATTACCCCGCCGGGCAGTACCAGCGCATCATAGTCAGACGCGTTAGCATCAGCTATAGTTAGGTCAACAGGATATTCCTGCCCCCAGTTTTTTTCGGCCCAGGATTTAATGGTCCCGCTTTCCGGGCTTATAATCTCGGCGGTCCAGCCTTGTTGCTCAATATATTCTTTAGGCGATTTCAGCTCGCTTTCTTCAAACCCGTGGGTTGCCAGTATTGCTATTTTCCTGCTCATAATTTTAGTTTTTAAATGTTATTAATAATGATGTTTTGTAAAGTTACCACGCTATAACTGAACACTGGTTTAATGCAGTATTAAAGTTGTGCTAATGTTTGTTAATCTAAAGGTTAGCTGGTATAACTTAGTAAAACAATTCTTCTTAAAATGAAAGATATATTTGAATGGGATCGGCTCTTGTTTAACGGCCTGCCCTGGTTTTTTGTGGCAGAAGTAGCCTTCCGTACCGTTATAATGTTTATAGTGGTGCTTATAACCCTTAAATTTACGGGCAAGCGGGGGGTAAAGCAACTCTCGGTTTTTGAAGTGGTAATCATCATATCGCTGGGTTCTGCGGCGGGCGACCCTATGTTTTATGAAGATGTGGGCCTTATACCGGCCATTACTGTTTTTTGCATTATCTTATTAATGTACCGCGCTGTTACCTGGCTACTGGGTAAGAGCAAACGGTTTGAAAATTTTATGGAGGGTACCGCCAAATGCATTATTGAAGACGGTCAGTTTTCTATCCATACCTTTCAAAAAGAAGACCTGGCCCAGGATGAATTTTTTGCCGAATTACGCCTTAAATCGATAGAGCACCTGGGGCAGGTGCGCAATGCTTATATGGAAACCAATGGTGCGATAAGTGTATTTTTTTATAAAGATGAAGATGTAAAGCATGGCCTACCCATACGGCCGCAGCTCTTTGCAATGAAAAGCAAGACCATTCCAAAATCCGGCATATATGCCTGTACTTTTTGTGCCAATACCCAGCACCTGGAGCCTACCGAGGGTACTTGTACAGTGTGTAAACGCAACGAATGGGTGCATGCCATTATTACTAAGCGTGTAGTATAAACATAAAAAAACCGGGCCACATTGCTGCTCCCGGTTTTTAAATTGAATATACTAACTTCTAAATAACTACTTATTTGTTAACCACGGCTCCTGCCGCCGCCATTTCCGCCACCGCCACGGGTAGAACCGCCATTCATTGCCGGGGCGCTTTGCCTTGCAGGAGCAGGGCTTTGCATCCGTGGGGTGCTTTGCTGGCGTGATGGAGCTGAGTTTATACTTGGTGCACTTTGTCGCGCCGGTGCAGAATTTTGTATTCTTGGAGCCGCACTGCGCGGAGCCGGAGATGTGCTGCGCATAGCTGGCGCATTATTATTTTGTGCAGGTGTAGTATTGCTCCTTACATTGCTGCTGTTGTTATAACGTGGTGTGCTGTTTATACTCCTTGCATCATTGCTGCTGCTGCGCGGTGCAGCAATTGAGGGCTGGCTGTTGCCACGTGAGGCAGTACTTACCGGTGTGCCACCGTTAGTAAGGCTCCTGCCGCTGCGGTAACTGCTTTCACGGTTTACACTATTATCACTTAGTGTACGGCCCTGGCCGTTATTGCGCGAGCTGTTTTGAAAACTGCTCCGGCTATTAACCGCCTGGCTGCTTTTGCCGGTGTTGCTGTTACGTGTGCTTGTGGCTATACCCCTCGATCCACCGCTGGTAGCCCTGCTTTGCACCAGTTCGTACCTGTTAGCTACAGAACGGTTCCTGCTGCTAAAACCGGTATTGGGGTGCTGCCTTTCATAAGCATTGTTCCTTCGGGAGTTGTAAATAGTTGCCGCCCTGTAGCTGTGCCTTACATTTACATAATTATAGGTATTGTATGTGTTTATATGTACATTAACATACCTGTGGTACCTGTAAGGTGCGCACGGCGCCCAGTAACTGTAGTAACTTGGGTAATACCCCCAGTACCAGGGAGAATAATAAGGGCGGTAGTTGCTTACCCAAAATACATTAAATAATACGGGGGGGGCTACATATACCGGCTGGTAAATATAATTAGGCCCGTATATATACGTGTCGCCCACTACCTGCACTGTAACATTGTTCCTGCTGTCGCGCTCTACTTCTATAGTGGCAACATCCTGAAAAGTGTCAATATCTAAAACAGCCTGTAATACTATAACGTGAGTGCTGTTTTCAGAAAGTTCTACAACCCTCAGGTAGTCTACGCGGTTATCTCCGTTAAGGTCAAGGTTAGATATCATGATTTTAGGGTCGTTAAGCCTGCGCTCAAAATCTTCAAGGTCGCGGGAGTCGCCAAAAATAGAAGCTACTGCCTTAAGGTCGAGGTTATCGCTTATATCGGTACTGTTTGCCCTTACGGTTGTTACGTTCTGGGCCATCATGCTGCCAAAACTAAATATGGCAAGTAATGCTGTATGTAAAATTGTCGTTTTCATGATCGTATAAAAAAAGTAAAGTTAATGCCAGATAAAACGTTTTTCTTATGGTTGATTAGTTGTATCCAATATCTGTGCCAATAATTTTTTATACCTTTACAAAATTGAAAATCCCTTATATTTAAAGGGATTTATGATAATATTTTTTTTATGCATATAAGAAAAGCCTCACAGCAGGATTTTGAAGCCATATACCATATAGCGGTAATAACCTGGAACGCTACATACAGTAACATACTTAGCCCCGAACAAATGCAGTACATGCTTGAGCTAATGTACAGCGCCGGTGCAATAAACGAACAGATTGCCATAAAGGGCCATCATTTTATAATTGCCGAAGACGATGAGGGTAGGGCAGTTGCCTTTGCATCTTATGAGGTAAACCACATAAGAGAAACTACCAAGGTGCACAAGCTTTATGTACTGCCTGATAATCATGGCAGGGGAGTGGGCAGGGCATTAATTTCTGTAATAGAAAATGCCGCGCGCCATAGTGTTAATGATAAATTACTGCTTAATGTTAACCGCTACAACCCTGCGGTTAATTTTTACCTTAAAACAGGTTTTATAAATATGGGCATTGAAGATGTTGATATAGGGGCGGGATACCTGATGGAAGATTATAAAATGGTGAAGCAAATTTAAATACAAAAAAGATAGGAATGATTGAATCTTCTGTTCTTTAGGTTCTATAAAATGTAAGAGGATTAGGGAAAGCATAACGGAGAATGAATAAAAAAAACAGGAGCAATTTATATTACTCCTGTTTTTAACTTTTGCATTATGCTGCTAGGCATGAAAATTATTACTTAAGCGACCCCACCATATCTTCAGGTTTTACCCAGGCATCAAAATCGTCAGGGGTAACGTAGCCCAGGCGAACGGCCTCATCTTTAAGTGTGGTGCCGTTTTTGTGTGCAGTCTGCGCAATTTCAGCAGCTTTGTAGTAGCCTATTTTAGTATTAAGCGCAGTAACCAGCATTAATGAGTTGTCTACAAGCTCTTTAATGCGGGTGTAGTTTGGCTCAATGCCCTGTGCGCAATGCTCGTCAAACGATACACACGCATCGCCCAGCAAACGTGCCGATTGCAGGAAGTTGGCCGCCATAACCGGCTTAAATACGTTAAGTTCATAATGGCCCTGCATGCCGCCTACGCTAATGGCAACATCATTACCCATAACCTGCGCGCACACCATAGTTAGCGCCTCGCACTGTGTAGGGTTAACCTTGCCCGGCATGATAGACGACCCCGGTTCGTTTTCAGGGATGATAATTTCACCAATACCTGAACGCGGCCCTGAAGCCAGCATGCGCACGTCGTTAGCTATTTTATTAAGCGAAACCGCAAGCTGCTTAAGCGCGCCGTGTGCCTCAACAATGGCATCATGGCTGGCAAGCGCTTCAAACTTATTAGGTGCTGTTACAAATGGGAGGCCCGTGAATTTTGCAATGTATTCTGCTACTTTTATATCATAGCCATCAGGGGTATTAAGGCCTGTACCTACTGCGGTACCGCCCAGCGCAAGCTCGCTAAGGTGGCTTAGTGTATTTTTAAGTGCCTTAATGCCGTAGCTAAGCTGCGCGGCATAGCCGCTAAGTTCCTGTCCCAGGGTTAGGGGTGTGGCGTCCATAAGGTGGGTGCGGCCTATTTTTACCACGTTCATATACTCGGCAGATTTTACCGCCAGGGTATCGCGCAGTTTTTCTACGCCGGGAAGCGTAACTTCTACCACAGCTTTATATGCGGCAATATGCATTCCGGTAGGGTAGGTGTCATTGCTTGACTGCGATTTGTTTACATCGTCATTGGCTTTAAGCACGGGTTCTCCTTCGCCTATTTTAAATCCGGCAAGTACCTGGGCACGGTTAGCCACCACCTCGTTAACATTCATATTGCTTTGTGTGCCAGAACCGGTTTGCCAGATTACTAACGGGAACTCGTCGTCAAGCTTCCCTTCAAGTATTTCATCGCACACCTGGCCTATGGCATCGCGTTTTTCGGCGCTAAGCACACCCAGGTCGTGGTTTGCATAGGCAGCCGCTTTTTTAAGGTAGGCAAAGCCTTCAATTATTTCCTTTGGCATAGAGCCGGAAGGGCCTATTTTAAAATTATTGCGCGACCGCTCGGTTTGGGCACCCCAGTATTTCTCGGCAGGTACCTTAACTTCGCCCATAGTGTCTTTCTCTATCCTGTATTCCATTTTAATAAAATGATTTATGATTTGTTACAATTATTTCATCAGTTGGCTTCCCGCCACGTATGGTTTTCAGCCATAATTCACTGGCTTTGTGCTAAAATTATAAAGCCAGCCAAAAATAAGCAATAAAGGATTTTTAAGAAAATGATTTCGCCATTAATTTTACCGAATTTTTGTCAGTAAATTAATTGGCTAACCAAACCTTTTGCTTTATATTTGGAGCATAATTCAAAAAAAAATTCCGGAAAGCATGTTTGAATTTCACCAGTATTTAGGTTTTCTACTTTTCCTTACCATAGCCACTATTGGTTTTTGGTTGCTTATGTTCCTTGCAAGCTTTGTGTTTTACTGGCTTGGTGGTGCAACTGTTGAGCTTATCAAGGAGAAGAGAGCCCAAAAGAAAGATGAGCAATAATATTTATTGTTTCATATATAAAGCCCCTTAATTGGGGCTTTTTTTGTGGTTTAATTTAAGCTGTACCGTTCTTTATACGCATTATCAAGTTAGCGCTACTATTTGGTAAAAAAGATAATCCGTATATTGCACCTATGTATATTTGCTCGCTATAAATAACCAAATTTCCAAAAATACATTCCAAGCTATAAACCATGAAGAACCTTATTTTAGCTGCCATTGCCTTTTTAGGCAGTCTCTTTTCCGCAAACGCCCAAAACGACCTTATAGTAAACACGGCCGGCCGTAAAACCGTATCGCTAAATGGTACCTGGCATTATATTATAGACCCCTATGATACCGGTTTTTATGATTACCGCTTTAAGGAGCGCCCTGAAAAAGATGCGGGTGCTTACTGGAATGACAGCCGCCCGAAAGATAAAACCCAGTGGGCCGAACACGGCTACGATGCCCCCTACAACATTAAGGTGCCGGGTGACTGGAACAGCCAGGACCGGGTGTTTTTGTACTATGAAGGTGCAGTGTGGTATCAGCGTGAGTTTGATGCCCCTGCCATAACTTCCGGTGAAGACGTGTACCTGTACTTTGGCGCGGCTAATTATGAAGCCCATGTATATCTTAACGGTAAAAAGCTGGGCATGCACAAAGGCGGTTTTACGGCGTTTAACTTTAAAATACCTAAAGAGCTGCTTAAAGATAAAGGCAACTTCCTGGTGGTGCGGGTAGACAACCGCCGCCATGCCGATGAGGTGCCTACCGTAAATACCGACTGGTGGAACTACGGCGGCCTTACCCGGGATGTAAAGCTGGTTATTGTACCAGGGCATTTTATTCAGCAATACGCACTGCAGCTCGACCCGAAACAGGATATAGCATTAGCCATAAAAAACAAAAAATATGCGCTAAACGGCTGGGCTAAAATTGCCAATGCAAACGGTGGTAAAGTAACGGTTGAAGTGCCGGAACTTAAGCTGAAAAAAGAATATGAAGTGAAGGGCGACAGCCTCGCGTTTAGCCTGGAAGCGAAAAGCATAAGCTTGTGGTCGCCGGAAAACCCTAAGCTGTACCAGGTAAAGTTGAGTTATGGTAACGAAACGGTGAGCGACAAAATAGGATTCCGCAAGATAGAAGTTGAAGGAAAAAAAATAGTGCTTAACGGCAAACAGGTTTTTCTCCGCGGCATCAGCATCCATGAGGAAATTCCGCAGGAGGCGCGCCGTGCAAACAGTAATAATGATGCAAGGCAGCTATTGGGATGGGCTAAGGAACTGAACTGTAATATGGTGCGCCTGGCACACTACCCCCACAACGAGAACATGGCCCGGGTTGCCGATTCATTAGGCCTTATGGTGTGGAGCGAAATACCGGTGTATTGGACGATAGACTTTGGCAACAAAGAAGTTTTGGCAAAAGCCAAAAAACAGCTCACTGAAATGATAGCACGCGACCGTAACCGTGCAAGCATCATTATATGGTCGGTTGGTAACGAAACACCTGTAAGCCCTGCGCGTAATGAATTTATGAGTGCATTGGCAAAAATGGCAAAGAAAATGGATAGTTCGCGCCTTATCTCGGCCGCACTTGAGGTAGGTTATAACGAGGGTATTAACCATGTAGACGACCCACTGGGGCAGTATACCGATATTGTAGCCCTTAACGAATACCTGGGCTGGTACCGTGGAATACCCTCTGACAGCCGCACCGCAAAATGGACGGTGGCTTATGATAAGCCGTTTTTTATCAGCGAGACGGGTGCAGGTGCAAAAGCAGGCTACCACGATGATAAGACCGCGCGTTTTAGCGAAGAATACCAGGAATGGTACTACCAGGAGCAGGTAAATATGTTTAAAACACGTTTCCCTGATAGTTTTAGCGGGTTATCGCCATGGATACTGGCAGACTTCCGCTCGCCTAAGCGCAGCAACCCTTATTATCAGGAGGGCTGGAACCGTAAGGGCCTTATTAGCAATAAAGGCGAGAAGAAAAAGGCGTTTTATGTATTGCAGGCCTATTATAAAGAAATAATGGAAAGGGAGAAAGCTGCAAATAATAAATAACAAATTCCAAATTCCAGACAACAAGTCTCAAATAACAAACTGCAATACATATATTATAATCAATATCACACACAATGAATTTAAATAAATCAATTGCACTTTTTGCCTGTACGGTGCTGTTAGCGGGATGTTCATCCGGTAAGGGCACTACTGGTAAAACGGCACCTAAAGATGATTTCAGGTCGTGGGCGCAAACACCGCCCATGGGTTGGAACAGTTGGGACTGTTACGGACCTACCGTAACAGAGGCTGAAGTAAAAGCTAATGCCGATTATATGGCGGCTAACCTTAAAAAACACGGTTGGGAATACATAGTTACCGATATCCGCTGGTTTGTAGAGAACGATAAGGCAGGGGGATATAACCAAACCGATGCCCGCTATGTTATAGACCAGTATGGCCGTTACCTGCCCGCTGTAAACCGTTTCCCTTCCGCTGCCGGTGGAAAAGGCTTTAAAGAGCTTGCGGATTACGTGCATAGCAAGGGCCTTAAATACGGCATACACATTATGCGGGGTATCCCAAAAAAAGCCGTTGACGGGAAAATGCCCATAATGGGCGCCAACGGCATTACCGCAGATATGATTTATACTACCGAGATGCAGTGCAAATGGCTTAAGGATAACTATACCATAGTGGCGGATAAACCCGGCGCGCAGGAGTATTATAACTCCATCATCAACCTGTATGCGTCATGGGGTGTAGACTTTATTAAGGTAGACGACCTTTCTGCACCGTATCACGAAGGCGAAATAAACCTTATCCGCAAAGCGATAGACAACTGTGGACGTAAGATAGTACTGAGCACCTCACCGGGTGAAACCCCTATTAGTGCCGCTGCCCACGTAAGCACCCATGCCAACATGTGGCGTATGGTAGACGACGTTTGGGATACCTGGCCGCACATAACCCACCTTATGGAGGTAAGCCAGAAATGGTACCCCTACATCGCGCCCGGTACCTGGCCCGATTGTGATATGATTCCCCTGGGGCGTATATCGGTACGCGGCGAGCGCGGTGAAGACCGTATGACCCGCCTGACAAAAGACGAGCAATATTTGCTGATGACGTTCTTTACCATATTTAAATCGCCACTGATGTTTGGTGGTGATATGCCGAGCAACGATGCCTTCACACTGTCTCTGCTTACTAACGACGAAGTACTTAAGATGCACAGGGAAAGCACCGGTGTAAAACAGCTGTTCCAAAAAGACGGTAAGGTGGCCGTTACCTCTAAAAACCCTAAAGACGGCAGTACCTACCTGGCGCTGTTTAACGTGTCTGATTCAGAAAAAGAGGTTTCGGTACCCTTAGCAGACCTTGGCCTATCCGGTACCGTGAAGGTTATGGATATTTGGACCGGATTGCCTAAAGCCGGAATACCGGGTACAGTAGCTGTAACACTTACCCCGCACAGTTCGGCTTTATACAAAATAAGCAGCAAATAATATGAAGCAGTTTTCTAAAATAGTGTTGCTGTTTATAGTGGCAATGGGTTTGGCATTACAATCTTTTGGCGTAAATCCAAAAGATAAAAGCCCGCATAAAGTATACCTGTTTGCCTATGCTACCGAAAAAGACAAAGGCCACAACGGGCTGCATTTTGCGTGGAGTAACGATAAGGTAAACTGGTTTGCCATAGGCCCGGAGCACGCTTTTTTAAAGTGCGACTATGGCCGCTGGGGCGGTGAAAAGCGTATGCTGCAGCCCTTTTTGTTTAAAGACGATGCCGGGTTGTACCATTGCCTGTGGAGTGTAAACGAAACGGATAATGTTTTAGCCCACGCCGCCAGCCCTGACCTTGTAAGCTGGAACCGCCAAACATATGTGCCCGTAATGAAAGAGGGTAACGTAGAAAAACTCAGCGTAAGCGCTAAAGGCGGTAGATACCATATACACTGGATAAGCAAGGATAAACCCTATGGCAACAGTACAATTGATTTTAAAAATTATTCCGCCACAGTTTCCAGTGCTCAAGCGCCGTTAAGTACAGAAATATTGTTGAACGGTGGAAAGCAGGCAGGGAGTATTACCGAAGTAGACTATACCTTGGTAGAAAACCTTATAAAAACTGCACAAGCTGTAAAGTATAAGAACACACACAACAAAACATCACCGGAAAGCGATGCGAAGTTATTTGCCGGCCTGAAGCCGCTACAGGCTAAGATTACGATAGACGCTAAGAAAAGTAAAAAGATAAGCAACCTGCTTACCGGTGTTTTCTTTGAAGACATTAACTACGCTGCCGACGGTGGGCTCTACGCTGAACTGGTTCAAAACCGTGACTTTGAATATAACACAGGCGACAAAACCGGTAATGATGCCACCTGGAACCACACCACCGCCTGGACAGGCGTTTTTACACTTGACAGCCTTAACAGCATCCACACGAATAATAAACACTATGCAGTGGTTAAAAATGGCGCTATTGCTAACACCGGTTTTGATGGCATAGCCGTTAAGGCAGGCGAGAAGTATGACTTTTCTGTATTTGCTAAAGGCGCGAAGTTTACGGTTAAAATAAAAGATGCTTCGGGTGCTGTTTTGGCGGAAGCCAGTATCAAACCGGGCACAGACTGGAAGAAATATGCGGCAGTATTAAAGCCAAATAAAACGGTTGTAGATGCCACACTCGAGATAAGCACTACAGGCGAAACCGCTGTGGATATGGTATCGCTGTTTCCGCAAAAAACATACAAAGGGCATAAGAACGGCCTCCGTGCCGACCTTGCCGAAAGCGTGGCCAACCTGCGCCCCAGGTTTATGCGTTTCCCCGGTGGGTGTGTGGCGCACGGCGACGGCATTGAAAATATTTACCGATGGAAGAATACTATAGGCCCGCTTGAGAGCCGAAAAGGCATGCGTAACCTGTGGGGCTATCACCAGAGTATGGGGCTGGGGTATTTTGAATATTTTCAGTACTGCGAAGACATGGGAGCCGAACCGGTTCCGGTATTGGCTGCGGGCGTACCCTGCCAAAATTCGGGTACAGGCGGTGCCGGACAGCAGTTTGGCATCCCGATGGAACACATGGACGAGTATGTACAGGATGTGCTTGACCTTATAGAGTATGCAAACGGCAGCGCTACATCAGCCTGGGGTAAGAAGAGGGCAGAGGCGGGACACCCAAAGCCATTTAACCTTAAATACATTGGCATAGGTAACGAAGACCTGATAACCGACGTATTTGAAGAACGCTATACGATGATTGTAAACGCGGTGCGTAAAAAGTACCCTGATATTACGGTTATAGGTACCGTGGGGCCATTTTTTGAAGGGGCAGACTATCGTGAAGGCTGGGCCATTGCCGATAAACTGAATATTCCGATGATAGATGAGCATTACTATGAGCAGCCGGGCTGGTTCATCAACAACCAGAATTTTTATGACAGTTATGACAGGTCGAAATCAAAAGTGTACCTGGGCGAATATGCCTCATGGGGCAGCACCATGTATAACGCTTTGGCCGAGGCCCTGTACCTTACCAGCCTTGAGCGCAATGGGGATGTAGTGAGCATGGCAAGCTACGCACCGCTGCTTGCGCGCGAAAAGCACACCCAGTGGAACCCCGACCTTATTTATTTTAACGGCAGCGAGGTAAAGCCTACTGTTAACTATTACGTGCAGCAGTTGTATGGTAGCAATCCCGGCGATGCGTACCTGCAAAGCTTTGTAACGCTTTCTGACAACAGCGAGGCGAACAAACGCTTTGGGGTTTCGGCAGTAACCGATGCTGCTACGGGCGACCTTATCATTAAGCTGGCGAATGTACTACCGGTAAGTATTACGCCGGAATTGGAACTTAAAGATATTGCCCCTGTAGGTGCCGCTACTTATACGTTATTTACCGAAAAGCCCGACAGTAAGACAGGGAAACCAAATGTAACTACATTATCGGCAAAGGAGGCATTAGTTAAAGAACTGCCGCCATATTCATTTACGGTGATACGGTTTAAAACTAAATAAATACAATAATTTATAAAAGTAAAAGGGCAGCTCACATCGGGCTGCCCTTTTTGTTTCAATTTAAAATACTATAAATCAGTAATCTGCTTATAGGTAGGTACTAAAGATTTCATTCCAAGCCAGGCGATTATATACGCCAATCCGCAGAAAGCAAACATTATGGTATACCCGGTTTCTATATGTCCTAACGCTTTATAATGGTCAAACAACGCCCCGCCGGTTTTAGTAACTATTACGCCACCAATACCCCCGGCCATGCCACCGATTCCTATTACGCTGCCTATAGCTTTTTTAGGGAACATATCGCTCACAGTGGTAAAGATGTTAGCGCTCCATGCCTGGTGCGCGCTGGCACCAATACCTATAAGCACAACGGGTATCCAAAAGGAGGATTCACCAAGCGGCTGGGCAAGTAGTACAAGAAGAGGGAAAAGTGCTATAATAAACATTGCGCGCATACGCCCGTCATACGGAGAGTAGCCTTTATTTATGTAATACATAGGGAACCAGCCACCGCCTATGCTGCCAAACATCGTCATGGTGTAAAGTACCGTAAGCGGTAATTGTATCTCGATAGATTTCATTCCGTATTGCGCGTCAAGGTATTTTGGCAGCCAGAATAGGAAAAACCACCACACACCATCGGTCATGAATTTACCAAATACAAATGCCCAGGTTTGTCTGTAGCTCAGTAGTTTGAACCACGGCACCTTTACAGTTGCTGCTTCATGCTTGGGTACCACAGGGTCTTCAACGTTGTTTATATCGTAGTTAATATATTCAAATTCAGCGGCAGAAAGCCATTTTTGTTTTTCAGGCTTTTCATAAAAAATAAACCAAAAAAACAGCCATAAAAAGCCTGCCGCGCCTACTAAAATAAAGGCCATTCCCCACCCCCAGAGTTCTGCAATAATTGGCACACTAATAGGGGCTAGTATAGCACCTACGTTAGCGCCGGAGTTGAAGATGCCGGTAGCAAGCGCACGTTCTTTTTTCGGGAAATATTCGGCTGTGGCCTTAATAGCGGCCGGAAAATTACCTGCTTCGCCAAAGCCCAGTACTGCACGGCTTATCATAAACCCCACCACTGACGGTACTGCGATAATGCCTACAGCTGCTAGAATACCTGATGCCGCTTCGCCTACCGCTACTGATTCCGCATGCAGGATTGCACCCAAACTCCAGATAACAATGGCAATGGCATATCCCCATTTGGTACCCAGCCTGTCGATAATCCTCCCGGCAAACAACATAGACAACGCGTATATAAACTGGAATACTGCTGTAATATTTGCATAATCGGTCTCACTCCAGTGAAATTCTTCTGACAGCTTTGGTGCTAAAAGGCTGAGGACCTGCCTGTCGAGATAATTTATAGTGGTGGCTACAAAAAGGAGGGAACATATCGTCCATCGGTATCTTCCTATAGATTTTGTAGTAAGCGTTTCATTCATGAGATAAAGTTTTGTATGAGGTTATGTCAAAAGTGGGTTATCAGCCCCTTAACGATTGTATGGTTTCAATTACTTTTTTAGTATTGGTTTCTAATGTTTCGTAGTTCCTATAGTCCATTAGCTCTTTAGTTATCAACTGGCTGCCCATACCTACGGCACATACCCCTGCCTTAAGCCAGCCGCTTATGCTCTCTGCGTTTGGCTCTACGCCGCCTGTAGGCATAAACAGCAGGTTAGGGAACACGCTCTTTATACTGCCCATAAACTCAGGCCCCAGGATGTTGCCGGGAAACAGCTTTATAAACTCTATACCACTATTTTCGGCGGCTATAATTTCAGTTGGTGTCATGCAGCCTGGTGCATAGAGGATGTTATTTGGTACTGCATATTCGGCAATTTCCAGCACAAAGCCCGGGCTGATAAGGTAATCGGCACCGGCGCCAATGTATTTTTCGGCATCAGGCCTGTTCTTTACCGTGCCGATGCCCAGGTACATATCGGGCATTTCGCTGTTGCGGATGTTTACCATGGCGGTAAAGTTTGCAAAGGCTTCAGCGCCGCGGTTAGTATATTCTACCGCGCGTATGCCTGCCTTGTAAAGCGCGCGCAATATGTTGATGCTTACCGTTTCATCCGCATTAAAGTACAAAGGCAACACCCCCTGTGCTATAATAGCGTCTATAATTTTATTTTTCATCAGTTGTATTTTTATTTTATTTGGACCTAAATCGATTTCGAAATTCGGCCAGGGTGTACCTGCGATTTTGTTATTTTCTATAGCACACTGAATACCGAATTCTTAATACTGACGGCTATCTTTTCAGCCTTCCGCTTACATTACCTTTAGCCACTTCCTGTATCTCTGCAAAGCCTGCCAGGTTTACATCGCCAGCTATGGTGTGCTTTATGGCGCAGGCGGCGTTAGCAAACGCTATGGCTTCCGCATCATCCATGCCGGTTTGCAGACCGTAGATTAGCCCCGCCGCGTAGGCATCTCCCGTACCTATCCGGTCTACCACATCGGTTATCTCAATTTCGGCAGTGCTGAGGTAGGTGGTGCCATCCCATGCCTGGGCATATATCTTCTGGTGGGTGGCACTAAGGCCGGTACGCACCTTGTCGTAAACTTTTGTAATGTTGGGATAGTTCTCCATCAGCCTCTTTGCCGCGGCAATAAAACCTTCTTCACAAAACGGAAATTCAGTACCTAATATCTCGTTTACCTCATTTACGCCGCCTATAAAAACAGTGCTTAAGCCTACAAGTTCTGCCAGTACCTCATGCCCGTTGCGCCCGTACTGCCACAGGTTACTGCGGTAGGCGGGGTCGGTTGTTATGGTTATGCCTTTAGCGAGGGCAAGCGCTAATCCTGCTTTAAGGGTTTGGTACGCACCTTCGCTTATGGCAGGTGAAATACCTGTCCAATGAAAATGTGATACGCCATCCAGTACCGCTTCCCAGTCTACCTGATCCGGGCCTATATTAGCAAACGACCCATGCAGGCGGTTGTAGGTTATCTGGCTGGCACGCAGGCCGCTGCCTACTTCCATAAAATACAGCCCCAGTGGGTGCTTTACTTTATTGATGTGCGATGTGGTAATGCCATAACCGTTCATGCAGGCAATGGCTGCCTCGCCTACAAAATCGTTGCTCACGTTGCCTACGTGCTTTACAGGAAGGCCCAGCTGTGCCAGTGATGCCGCTACGTTCATCTCGGTACCCCCAAAATAAAACTCCAGTTCGCGGCTTTGCTTCATCTTATTTACCCCCGGCGGTGAAAGGCGCATTATTACCTCGCCAAACGTTACTATACTGCCTTTTGACATGTTTATATTGTTATTGTTCAAAATTTTTCCGGTTGCAACAAGATATTCCGTGTTTATTGCCTTGTAAATCCAAAAGGTGACTAAAGTATTTAATATTTTCAAACCATGAAAGAAATACTTACAATAATAGCGGTTGCTTAACCTGAAAGGACTTTGTGATACCTGATATTTTGAGCCAGATTAAGTTGGTTTATTTCACGGCTTCTTCAAGTGCGGCAACAGTGCTAAGAGCGCCGTTTGCAATAATACTCTCAAGCTGTGTTTGTACTGCATCAAGAAAGCCCGGCAGTTTAGTGAGGTCAGTGCCCCAAAGCGATTTATCTTTCAAAACTGCCCCAGGTACTGTCGCGGCATCATTGTTTTGCCACACCTCATAAAAATAGTGGGCACTGTCATCTTTAATTTCATAGGCTATCCCATCGCGTTTACCAAAATATTTAGGACCGTTTTTTTCAGATTTCATGTACAGTAAATAGGCTGCAAATCCGGTAGCCATATATACAGGTACTTCATCAGTCAGTTCGTAGTGGCGTTGCAACAGTGGTACGTTGCGCATTTTCATCTTAGAAGTGTATTGTACGGTAATGCTTAGCCACTGGTGGTTGATGAACGGGTTGCTAAAACGTTCAAACGTGTTTTTTGCAAAGTTTTCTTTTACAGCTTCATCAATTTCATACGGAATGGCATCGCTTATCTGTTTCATAAGCTGTTTTGTGAAACTGCTGTAATGTTGATCATTTACCGCTTGCCTTGTAAGGTCGAAACCACATAAAAAGGCAAGGCCGCAGTTAAAGGTATGCGTACCGTTAAGTATACGCAGTTTCAGTTCTTTATATAAAGTGATATCAGGCTCTATTTTAATCGCGTCGTCAACTTTATAAAAAGAGAGTACTTCTTTAACTTTTTCATCGCCTTCAATCGCCCAAAGGCAAAAAGGCTCGCTCATGGTGAGCAATGCATCGGTATAGCCCAATGCAGTTTCAATTTCATCAAGGTCGCTACCCGAAGGCCTGCCCGGCACAATGCGGTCTACTAATGAGTTGCAGAACCTGTTGTGGTTTGTTACCCAATTTATAAAATCGGAGCTTAAATTATTGAATTGCGCCAGTTGCAGTACTATTTCTTTCAGTTTATCGCCGTTATCGGTAATCAGTTCGGTAGGTACTATTACCAGGCCGCTATTTGCATTGCCGTTAAATTCCTGGTAGCGCTCGTATAAAAAGGCAAGCAGCTTTCCGGGAAACGATTCCGGCACACCATCCAGTATGTTTTCTTCTACTAACTGAATACCAACTTCGGTAGTATTTGAAAACACAATTTTCATCTCAGCATTATGGGCGCATTTCAGTATCGCCTGCCAGTCGGCTTTTGCGGTTAGCACCCGGCTCACTGACGCGTTTATGATGTCGGTTTTTACTTCGTTGCCCTCGGCAATACCGCGCACACATACTGTATAAAGGCTGTTTTGTTCATCAAAATCAACACTGCTGCCATCGGTAGATTTTACAATTACCACACGGCCGTTAAAAATCCCCTGCTTATTGGCCTTATCTATAAAATAATCGGGCAGGCCACGCAGCAGCACACCGGTGCCGAACTGCAATACTTTCTCGGGTAAATCAAATAGTTTTTCATCCGGAATATCAAGCCCCGGCTTTGCGGCAATGTTCTTTAGGTTGTTTTTTGATAGCTGCATCTTTATTTTTTATTGGTATAATGCGAATTATTCATTTACAAAAGCCACGCTGTGGGCTGCCACAATAGCGGCGGTTTCAGTACGCAGGCGGGTATTGCCTAACGACACCGGTATGTAGCCCAATCCCACTGCCTGGCCGATTTCTTTATTAGAGAAGTCGCCTTCAGGGCCTATAAGCAGGGTAACGTCCTCTTTAGGTCGTAACTCGGCCTTAAGGAGTTTTTTATCAGTCTCCTCACAATGGGCTATAAAAAGCAGCCCCTTGCGCTGCTCTTGCACGAAAACAACGTAGGGCACGGGCTCGTGCAATAACGGCATATGGTATTGCAGCGACTGCTTCATGGCGCTTTGTATGATTTTCTCAAAACGCTCGCCTTTAAAAAAGCTGCGCTCACTGTGTTCGCAAATTATAGGGGTAATTTCTGTAATGCCTATTTCCACGGCTTTTTCAAGAAACCATTCATAGCGCTCGTTCATTTTGGTAGGCGCTACGGCAAGGTGCAGGCGATAGGGCATGGGGGGGTAAAAATGCTCGCCGGTAATGCGTACTTCGCATTTTTTTTCGTTGGCAAAAGCCACTTCGCCGGTAAACAGGTAGCCCTTACCGTTAGTTATATGCACAATATCTCCCTCCTTTTTGCGGAGCACTTTAATAATGTGGCGGCTTTCTTCTTTATCAAAAAAGAAAGTGGCGCTGGCGGGCGTAATATCTGGGGTATAAAATAACTGCATTATAGTGCTATACGGGCTTTACTGGTTGTGGCAGCATCATTAAACTGCTCCTCAAGAAATTTCTGGTAACCTACTATACCTATCATTGCTGCATTGTCGGTGGTATATTCAAATTTTGGCACAAAGGTTTTCCAGTCATATTTTTTTTCGGCTTCCTTAAGCGCGTTTCGAATACCGCTGTTTGCCGATACCCCGCCGCCTATTGCTACCTGCTTAATGCCGGTTTCCTTTACCGCCATCTTTAGCTTGTCCATCAATATGTTTATAATGGTATACTGTATCGATGCGCAAATGTCGTGCATATTATTTTTTATAAAATCAGGATCGGCAGCAACATTCTTTTGCACAAAATACAATATCTGGGTCTTTAGCCCGCTAAAGCTAAAATTAAGCCCAGGTACCTGAGGCTTTGTAAACGGGTACGCCTTCGGGTTACCGGTTTGCGCATATTTGTCTACAAGGGGTCCCCCGGGATAGGGCAGGCCCAGTATCTTGGCACTTTTATCGTAGGCTTCGCCTACCGCGTCATCAGTGGTTTCACCTATAACTTCCATATCAAAATGGCTGTTTACGCGCACTATCTGGGTATGGCCGCCACTTATTGTCATTGCAAGAAACGGAAAAGTAGGTGTATCAAAACCGTCTTCGTGTATAAAGTGGGCGAGTATGTGCGCCTGCATGTGGTTTACGGCAATTAGCGGCACATTAAGTGCCAGGGCTAATGATTTTGCAAATGAGCTGCCCACAAGCAGGCTGCCCATAAGGCCCGGCCCCTGTGTAAAAGCTACCGCGTTAAGCTGGCTTTTTTGTATGCCCGCTTTCGTTAAGGCTACATCTACAACGGGCACTATATTTTGCTGGTGGGCACGGCTGGCCAGTTCAGGTACTACGCCGCCGTATAGCTCATGAACCTGCTGGCGGGCGACAACATTGCTCAGTACTTTATCGTTTACAAGTACGGCAGCGGCAGTATCGTCGCACGAACTTTCTATTGCTAATATGTATATGGGCTTTTCAGCCATAAAAGGCACAGATTTTGAGTTTATAAAAAACGGTTAAAGGAATTTAACGCTGTGTAAAAATCCCTACATTTGCCACTAATGGCACAATTACATTTTGGAAGACAAAGTTACGACAAATAGCGGTTTCAAAAAATTTAAAAAAATACTTCTCCGCACCATAATGTGGTTGGTGGTGTTTTTACTGTTTTTAGCCATTTCGTTGCAACTTCCGTTTGTACAAACCTGGCTGGCGCATTATGCCACAGGTAAGGTTAATAAAAGTTATGGTACCCATATTTATGTTGATAAAGTAGCGATATCCGTTTTTGGCGGCGTTAAGCTAAAGGGTATCCTGATTATGGACCACCATAATGATACCCTCATCAGTGCCAAAACCGTACATACCAATATACTTAGCTTTAGTAATTTAGGAAAAAATAAATTCCAGTTTGGCACCCTTGATGCCCATGCGCTTAATTTTCACATGAAAACCTATAAGGGCGAGAACCTAAGCAATTTTGATACCTTTATAAAAGCTTTTGATAACGGCAAGCCGGGTGATGGCTCTTTTCGCCTGACGGCAGGTGATATTTATGTTGCCGGCGGACGCTTTAGGCTTACTAATGAAAACGCCGTAACCCACAAGGTGCTCGATTTTAAAAAACTGAGCGGCCATGTTAAGGAATTTTTGATACACGGGCCTGAAATTACTGCCCAAATACGCAAATTAAGCCTGCTCGACCACCGTGGGCTTTTTGTAGAGAACCTTACCGCGGGCTTTAGCTATACAAAAACGCATATAATACTTAAAGAAGCCGCGATAAAAACATCAGAGTCTGAGCTTACCGGTACCATGAGCCTGGCGTATACCAAGGAGCACATGAAAGACTTTGTAAATCGTGTGCCCGTTGATTTTAATATAAAGCGCGCTTCTGTAAGCAGTAATGAGCTTAACCTGTTTTTTCCTGAATTCGGCAAAAACCAAAAGTATTATTTATCTACCAGGCTTACCGGCCCGCTTAACAACTTTGTGCTGCACGACCTTAAGTTGCTTGATGATAAGGGAAGCGAAATAATAGGCACGGTAAATTTCCGTCACTTGTTTGATAAAAAGGGCCCGGGTTTTTATATGGATGCTAATTTTAGCCGCGTAAGCTCCCAATACAGTAACCTTCGCGGTATTATGCCGCGTATTTTAGGTAAAAGTCTGCCACAGGTTTTAGAAAAATTCGG
The DNA here is from genome assembly GCF_046613695.1 of Flavobacterium sp. RHBU_24. Classification (NCBI taxonomy): domain Bacteria; kingdom Pseudomonadati; phylum Bacteroidota; class Flavobacteriia; order Flavobacteriales; family Flavobacteriaceae; genus Flavobacterium; species Flavobacterium sp. RHBU_24. The sequence goes on from NZ_JBKJHD010000016.1 coordinate 55,697, forward strand.
TAAGATAGACCTTGTAGGCCATGTAGTACTTACCAAGCAGGACCTTACTACCCAAATGTATGTAATGAGCGAACTTGGCGAAGCACAGGCCGATATTGCTATTAAAGGCTATAACCTCCCTGATGAGGCTGTTTATAAAGGCAGTATTGACCTTAATGGTTTTAACCTTGGTGCTGTTACTAATATAAAGGACATGGGCCTTGCAACCCTTCATGCTGACGTAGACGGCAAAGGCTTCCGCAAAGAGTCGCTTAATACTATTGTAAAAGGCAATGTAACCGGCTTTGCCTTTAACGGCTATAACTACAAGAACATTACCATAGACGGGCGCCTGCGCTGGCCTTACTTTAATGGTCACCTTAACAGTAACGACCCTAACCTGCTCATGAGTTTTGATGGCCTGGTAGACATGAGCCAGCGTATAAATAATTATGACTTTCATGCCCAGATAGATTATGCTGATCTTGCCGTTCTAAAGCTTATGAAAAGTGATACCCTTTCTATTTTTAAGGGCGATATGTTGTTTGAGGCATCTGGTAATAATATAAACGATATAGCGGGTACCCTCCAAATTTCGAGGTTATCTTACCAGAACAGCCGCGACAGCTACTTTTTTGAAGACTTTTTTGTATCCTCGTCTTTTGATGAAAATAATGAACGTACCATAGCCATCAATTCTCAGGATATTATTGAAGGAAGGGTTACCGGTAAGTTTGATATAAACCAGGTGCCTAAAATTTTCCAGAATGGCCTGGGCAGCCTGTATACTAACTATACCCCTTATAAAATTAAAAAAGGCCAGTACCTTGATTATGATTTTACCATATACAACAAAATTGTAGGTATCATTTTCCCTGATATTTCGGTAAGTAAAGATACGCGTCTGCACGGGAGGGTAAAAGGCGATACTAACGAATTTGTACTGGCGTTTAATTCGCCTAACATTGAGGCGGCAGGCAACACTTTTGATAATATTAAAATTGACGTTAATAATAAAAACCCACTTTACAATACTTATATAAGCGTGGACAGCATGCGGGTAAAAAATTACAAGGTTTCAGATTTTAGCCTCCTTAATATTACCCAACACGATACGCTCTATGTGCGTACCGAATTTAAAGGCGGTAATAAGGGGGCTGATTTTTATAACCTCGACCTGTACCATACTATAGATAAGGATAAAAATTCGGTTGTAGGGTTTAAGAAATCAGAGGTTAACTTTAAAAACTTTATGTGGTACATTAATGAGGCAAATGCCCATGACAATAAGGTAGTGTTTGACAAAAAACTTAGAAACTTTACGCTTGATAATATTAGCATGTCCCATAACGACCAGCGGGTACAGCTTAATGGCGACATAAAGGGAAATAATTATAAAGACCTTCACCTGTCTTTTGATGATGTAGACCTTAGCAAGGTTACCCCGTCACTGGATAGCCTAAACTTTGGCGGAAGGCTTAATGGCGAGGTAAGCCTTAAACAAAGCAGGGATGTGTACCAGCCGGCATCATCGCTTACAATCGATTCGCTTCAGCTAAATGAATATGTTTTGGGCGATATGAAACTTGATGTAATGGGAGACAGGACGTTCAGGAAATTCGACCTCAATACTACTATAAGCCGTGATGGCTCTGAAACTTTTAATACAGCGGGGCAGATAAATATTGCAAACGGGCAGACTAACCTTTCGCTTGATACTAAGCTTACTAATTTTGATATTAGCCCGCTACAGGTATTCCTTCAAAAAGTATTCCCTGAAATAAGGGGCTATGCATCGGGTAGGGCGGCCATAGTGGGTACGGTGAAGAACCCTGAGATAGACGGGCGCCTTTACATAAAAAAAGGGGGTGTAAAAGTAGGCTACCTGAATACAGGCTATAATTTTGAGGAAAACGCTACGGTAGATATTACCGAAAGCAGCATATACTTCAGGAATATAGAGCTTACAGATTCCAAAATGGGCACAAAGGGAATGTTTATGGGCGAAGTGCGGCACGAAATGTTTAAAAACTGGAACCTAGACCTTAACCTGGAATCACAAAAGATACTGGTGCTTGATACACAGGAAACTGATGATGCCCTGTACTATGGTACTGCTTACATAAAAGGCAACGCCAGTATTAAAGGGCCTACAAATGCCCTTGTTATTAATGTTGATGCAACCTCTGCCGAAGGTACTTACCTGCGAATACCGGTAAGCAACCTGGGCAATACAAGTACCACAACTGCTGCCTTCATACATTTTTTAAGCCCTAAGGAAAAAGAGGATAAAGAAAAAGGCATAACAGCAAAAACTAACAGCAAGGTGTATAAGGGCCTTGAAATGGAGTTCAACCTTACAGTAACACCGGATGCAAAAATTGAGGTTATTATAGATAAGAATACCGGCCACAGCCTCTCATCCACAGGGAATGGATTTTTGCTGCTGCAAATTAATACGTTAGGAAAGTTTAATATGTTTGGCGATTACCAGGTGGTAACAGGCGATTACTTTTTTCGCTATGGTGGTGTAATAGATAAAAAGTTTATTGTAAAACCTGGCGGCACTATAAACTGGGAAGGCGACCCTACGCGGGCAAGGCTAAACCTGGAAGCAGTTTATAAAACTACGGCTAACCCGTCGGTACTCCTTGAGGCACCCACATCAAGCCGCAATATAAATACAGAGGTGGTAATATCGTTACAGGGGAGCCTGCTAAATCCCGACCCGGATTTTACCATCAACTTCCCGGGTATAAGCTCTGTACTTAAGAGCGATCTTGACTACAGGCTCAGCGACATGGATACACGCCAAACCCAGGCACTGGCGCTTTTGGCCTCGGGGGGCTTTATAAGCCCTACCAATGCAAACTCGGCAGTATATGGAAGCTTATTTGAGCGGGCAAACAGTATTTTTAACGATTTGCTTTCAGATGGCAACAATAATATTAATATAGGTATCAATTATGTGCAGCCCACACGCAATCCTTATGTAGACACTAATTCGCAAATAGGCTTAACGCTTTCATCGCAAATTAACGACAAGGTTACAATAAACGGACAGCTTGGGGTGCCTGTGGGCGGTGTAAATCAAAGTGCCATAGTGGGCAATATTGAGGTGAAGTTGCGCATTAATGAGGACGGGACTTTGAACGCCCGTGTGTTTAACCGTGAAAATGATATAAACTTTTTAGGGGAAGGCATTGGCTATACACAGGGTGTGGGAATGACATATGAAGTAGATTTTGATACCTTTAAAGAGTTGCTTCGCAAAATATTTAAAAACGCGCAAACAAAAGTTGAAGAAAATACGACAAATCCCAATGAAATTCCGGATAGCGAAATAGCTCCCGAATTTATCAAATTTACCGAGAGCAGGAACCGTAAAAAAAATACAGATGACAAACCTGCTACGCCAATTCCCGAGACAGAATAATAATCAATAAGGATTCATAAATTTAATTATACAAAAAAAAGGATGCTTTTTTTTGTCGAATAATTACTTTTTGAGCATATTTTAACAAGTCCTTCACAAAAACTTATTAACGAAAACGATTGAAAATCTGCAAAAAAAATAATATATCGTAAATTGAAATGGCGAATTTGTAATAATTTATTAATTTTACAATCAAATACTGAAAAATGTCACTTAATCTGAAAAAAATAGGTGTCCTTACCTCGGGCGGAGATTCTCCGGGTATGAACGCCGCAATCAGGGCCGTGGTTCGTTCGTGCGCCTATTACAATATAGAATGCAGCGGTATTTACCGTGGATACCAGGGAATGATTGAGGGAGATTTTAAAGAAATGGGCCCCCGTAGTGTAAATAACATTGTAAACAAAGGAGGCACTATTTTAAAATCGGCACGCTCAAAAGAATTTATGACGCCTGAAGGCCGCAAAAAAGCTTATGATAACCTTGTTAAAGAAGGTATAGACGCGTTGGTAGTTATAGGTGGTAACGGCAGCTTTACAGGTGGCCTTATCTTTAACGCAGAATATGGCTTTCCCGTTATAGGCATACCCGGCACAATAGATAATGATATTTTCGGAACCAGCTTTACATTGGGTTATGATACCGCCCTTAACACGGTGGTAGAAGTTATTGATAAGATACGGGATACCGCAAGCTCTCACAACAGGTTGTTCTTTGTAGAGGTTATGGGACGTGATGCCGGGCATATAGCGCTTAACGCCGGTATAGGCGCGGGAGCTGAAGAGATACTTATCCCGGAAGAAGATATGGGCCTTGACAGGCTTGTAGAATCACTTAAAAAAAGTAAGGCTTCGGGTAAATTATCCAGCATTGTAGTCATTGCCGAAGGCGATAAAACCGGAAAAAGCGCATTTGAGCTTAAAGATTATTTTGACCAGAACATGCCTGAATATGATGTGCGTGTGTCGATTCTTGGCCACATGCAAAGAGGTGGCTCACCCTCATGTTTTGACAGGGTGCTGGCCAGCAGGCTGGGCGTAAAAGCGGTTGAGGTGCTGCTTGAAGGAAAATCTAATTTTATGGTAGGCCTTATTAAAGACGAAATAGTACTTACACCTTTAGAACTTGCTGTTAAAGGTAAATCGCAGATAGACCAGGAATTGATAAAAGTATCTGACATAGTATCTATATAAACTAACAGACTATTAATATAACAACAAAAAACAATTAAAAGAATGGCAACAGTTAAATTAGGAATTAATGGTTTTGGCAGGATTGGCCGTATCGTTTTCCGTGAAACCTATAACAGGGACAATGTTGAGGTAGTGGCTATTAACGACCTGCTTGATGTAGATCACCTGGCTTACCTTTTAAAATATGATTCAGTACACGGCCGTTTTGCAGGCGAGGTTGAAGTTAAAGACAACCAGCTGTATGTAAATGGTAAACACATAAGGGTTACTGCCGAGAAAGACCCTAAAAACCTTAAATGGGATGAAGTAGGTGTAGATGTAGTAGCAGAGTCTACCGGTATATTTACTACTATTGAAACCGCTTCACAACATATTACCGGTGGTGCTAAAAAAGTTATCATCTCTGCTCCGTCGGCCGATGCGCCTATGTTTGTAATGGGTGTTAACCATGAAACGGCTACTGCTGCAGATACTGTAGTATCTAACGCTTCATGTACTACAAACTGCCTTGCGCCGCTAGCCAAAGTAATCAATGATAACTTCGGTATAGTTGAAGGCTTAATGACCACTGTTCACGCCACAACATCTACTCAAATGACTGCCGATGGGCCATCAAGGAAAGACTGGAGAGGCGGGCGTGCTGCCAGCATAAACATCATCCCTTCATCTACAGGTGCTGCTAAAGCGGTAGGTAAAGTTATACCGGAGCTTAACGGCAAACTAACAGGTATGTCGTTCCGTGTGCCTACGGTAGACGTTTCTGTGGTAGACCTTACTGTTAAGGTAGCTAAAGAAACTTCTTATGAAGAAATTATGGCTGTACTTAAATCAGCTTCAGAAAATGAGCTTAAAGGTATACTTGGCTTTACTGAAGATGACGTAGTATCTCAGGATTTTATATCAGACAAACGCACCAGTATCATAGATGCTAAAGCAGGTATAGGCCTTAACTCTACTTTCTTTAAACTGGTTTCATGGTATGATAATGAGTACGGCTACTCAAGCAAGCTTATCGACCTTTCGGTGCATATTGCATCACTATAATAATTCATTATATTTCCCGCTTTTTAACAAAAAGGCGGGATTTTATTTTTTATAAGTAAAGACTTAACCCAGGCTTTATTTTAATACAACCCAAACTTAACCCATAACTCACCTAAACTAAAACTAACATTATGAAATTATTAGTGGATAGTGGCGCTACCAAGGCCGACTGGATTGCGCTTGATGACGAAGGAAACAGGCTGTTTACAACCCAAACGCTAGGCCTGAGCCCCGAAGTTATCAATAAAGAAGAAGCCCTTGAGCGTCTGGAGGCACGTTTTGACATTTTTAATAACCGTAAAGACGTAACTAACCTGTATTTTTATGGTGCCGGCTGCGGTACCGACAGGATGAAGACCTACATGAGCAATGTATTTAAGGAGTTTTTTCCTAACGCAGATGTAAGCGTGAAAGAAGATACTTATGCCGCGGCTTATGCTACTAACCCCTCTAATGAAAAAGCCATTATCTGTATTTTAGGCACCGGCTCTAACTGTAGTTATTTTGATGGTGAGGAGCTGATACAAAAAGTACAGTCGCTGGGTTACATTGCTATGGACGACTGTAGCGGTAACCGCTTTGGCCGTGAACTCGTTCGTGCATATTACTTTAACAAGATGCCGAAACACCTTTCGGATAAATTTGCTGCTGAGTATAACCTGGAACCCGATGTAATTAAACATAACCTGTATAAAGAGCCTAACCCTAACGCGTACCTGGCTACTTTTGCTAAATTCCTTATCCAGAACAAGGAAGACGAGTTTATTAAGAAGATAATTGTAGACCAAATGCAGATATTCGTAGAGAACTACATATTGCAGTTTGAAGATGCACATGAGGTGCCGGTTCACTTTGTAGGCTCTATAGCGTTTTATCTTAAAACTGAACTTGCCGAAGTGCTTGCTGCAAACGGGCTAAAAACAGGTAATATACTTAGAAGGCCTATAGACGGACTTATAGAGTATCACGAACTTAACTAAAACACCACCATATTCATGGAGATTGCCATAATAGCCCACGACGGGATGAAAGATAAAATGGTAACATTTCTTGCCGCACATAAAGATATCCTTATAAAAGAGGATGTAAAACTTATTGCTACCGGTACCACCGGGAGCAGGGCCGAGGAAGGCGGTTTTACGGTACGCAAGATGCTTTCTGGCCCACTGGGCGGCGATGCGCAGATAGCAGGCAGGGTAGCCGAAGGAAAAACCGCATTGGTTATTTTCTTTAAAGACCCGCTTAGCAGCCATGCCCATGATGCTGACATTAATATGCTGATACGGGTTTGCGACGTGCATAATGTACCCATCGCTACCAACCCCGCTTCGGCAGAGTTATTTTTGAAGGCGATAGCAATATAGATAGCCCTTCTAAAAAGACAAAACGGATAGCATTTGCTATCCGTTTTGTCTTTTTATAGTAGTTAACCTTTTTACAGCACTGCTATCATCGAAATCTCTACGTTTACATCTTTTGGCAGCCTCGCTACCTGTACCGTTTCGCGGGCAGGGGCAGTTTCCTCATTTATATAGCTGCCATATACACCGTTTATCTTTACAAAATCATCCATATTGCTTATAAATATCGATGTTTTTACTACGTGCTCAAACGTAGCGCCACCGGCCTCAAGCACCGCTTTAAGGTTTTCCATAACCTGTTTTGTCTCTGCTTCAATATCGCTGCTTATCAGTTCCCCTGTTGCTGTAAGCGGTATCTGCCCTGAGGTATAGATGGTATTTCCTATAAGTATTGCCTGGCTGTATGGACCTATGGGTGCGGGTGCTTTGTCTGTAAAAATAATTTTTTTCATGGTGTAATGCATTTAGAATTTGTATATTAAAAAGGGACAACAATTGTTATCCCTATAAGTATTTTAATTAGTGAGCCTCCTGTCGGGCACCTGGCGTTTATCCCACTTAATGTCGCTAAGTACCGATGATTTTATGCCAATAAAAAAGCCCCAGAAGGTGTTATCGCCAAACGGTACCCAGTTAAAGTTCATGCGCCAGCTAAGCAGGTCGCGCTCAAAGCGCAGCTGTGTAAAGGTAACACCCTTTTGTACAAAGTCATATCCGGAAGAAAAGCCCATCTTCCAGCGGGGGGTAAGGTCTAAATTGCCCGATAGCATAATAGAGTTACCGGTTATCTTCTTTTCGCGGTTATTGTTGCCGTAAGTAAGCGAATAGGCCATCCTTAAATCCCATGGCAGTTCGGCAGAATAAAATTTGCTTTTGCCGGGCTTTTTCTTTTTGTCTGTATCTGCATCATCATCAAACATACTCTTGTTTTGGTCGGTCATATCTGTAGATGCACCAAAAAGGTCATCGGTACGGCCACCGTTTCGTGCTGTTTGGCTGTCTTCATCTTTTCTGCCGCCTTCGCCATCGCTGCTTGCTATCGAATAGTTTAGCGTTACATTGGCACTGGTAAGCCTGAAAAGGCTCCCGCCATTATCTATGTTATAGGTATCTATCCTGCGGCCGGAATTGTCTATTGCATAAGGGTCTAACGTCGTGCCAACGTTTACATTCATTTTGTTTTTAAACAATACTGTACCCGCGGTAACCCTAACAGGGGACCATGCAAGCGAATCGGCGGCTAAATTATAACTGGTGGTAAAGTTAAGGTTGTTAATAAGCATCACTTTTTTAGGTTCTGTTACTTTCTCGTCTTTATCCTTAACTTTTGCTTCAATGGTGTTGTTTACTGATATGCCTACATTATTGCTGTAACTTTGGCCGGGTGCGCCATAAAGGCCTCCTTCAAACCTGGAGTAATCGTCAAATTTAGTACCCGAAGCGTCAAGCTGGTAGGTGTCATAGTATTTATCGAAAGAGGGTGTGTAGCCATATGATATTGATGGCCGGATGGTATGCCGGATGGCCTGCAGCTTTTTATCGTCTCCAAAGTTAAAGGTACCATATACGGTAGTACCTACGCTTGATGAAAAGTTATAGGTACGGAAACTGTCAAAACCATTTAAGTCCTTGGTTTCAACACGGTTTGTAGTTTCATTATAATCCTTGCTTATAGTGTTGAATACCCAGTTTTCCTGGTAGGCGGTACTTGCCGAAACACTAAAGAATTTAAACATCTTAAAATTGGTGCTAAGCGGTATGCTGTGCTGAACGCCGCTACGGGCATCGCGCCACATTTCGGGTTTAAAGAAAACCGAATCGTTTGTAGCAAAGCGGTTCTCGCCCCTTATGCTATATTGCAGGTTTACGTTTTTTATTAAGCCTTTTTTAGCTTCGTCTTCCTTGGCAAATAAAAATATGCGGTCTATGTTACCCTGAAATGTGGGTAGTGTCATGTTTATAGCGCCGGTATTGCTGTTTTGCTGGTGGGTGGCACTCACGGTAAAATTAGCCTGAGGTACTGTCTGGAAGGTTTTTGAGTAAGAAACAGTACTTTGTAACTGGTTGTTAAGCGCGGCACCTACGTTAACTGTATTAAGCGACTGCCTGAAGTACTGCGTAGAACCCAGGTTAACGCTGGCCGAAAAGCGTGAAGTAGGGTTTGCCTTGCTGTCCTGGCTGTGCGACCATTGTATATTATAGTTTTTAGCCCGGGCATAATCAGTAAAGCCGCGCTCGCTGGTTACCTGGTTTTCATACCGGATATTTACATTTCCCGCAAATTTGTAACGGCTGGCGTAACTGCTGGTAGCCCTGAGGCCATAACTGCCGTTTGTATAATAATCTCCGGTAAGGGCAAGGTCTAATCGTTCTCCCATGGCAAAATAATATCCGCCGTTTTGCAAAAAGTAGCCCCTGTTGTTGCTGTCTCCATAACTTGGCATTATAAATCCCGACTCGGCTTCACTCGTAGTAGGGAAAAATGCAAATGGTATACCCAGCGGGGTAGGCACATTCGCTATCCACATGTTAGTGGGCCCTACCACAACCTTTTGGCCCGGTACCAGTTTTGCCCTGTAGGCAAGAAAATAATATTCCGGGTCGTCTATATTTTTAGAGGTGGTAAAGCGCGCATTCTTAATAAAGTATACCGAGTCGTTCTCTTTTTTAGTAACCTCGCCCTTTATCCTGAACTCGCCCTGGTCGCTTCGCGAGTTCCATACACGTGCTTTTTTAGTTTTGGTATTAAAGTGTATTGAGTCGGCCTCTACTATATTAGTACCTTGTTTAAAGTACGGATATTGGGAGTAGCCGGTAGAATCCTTAAAGCGCCCGGCAAAGATCTCATCTTTGTCGTATTTCATAATAATTACGCCCGCTTTGAGTTCTATATCTTTATAATTAAGCTGGGCATTGTTATATAAGGTAAGTTCCTTTTTACGCTGGTCCAGCTTCTCATAATCGTCTGCACTGCGTTTTACTATGGCATCAAGGGCGTTTTTATTTTTTTTAACCGAGTCGGTTTTAATGCTGTCAGGTGGTTTAACGGCCTTAACTTCGGTAACCTGGGGCAGGTCAACCGTAGCGGTGTCGGTAGCGGTAGGCTTAGGCTGCTCTGTTTTTGGCTTTAAGATGCCGCGCCTTTTTTCGCGTAACTCCTGTGAATGGCAGTCCGTAAGGCCTATCATCAGGAAAATTACTGATAAAACGATATGAAATAAGTTTGTGCGCAATGCTTTTAATACTAATTTTGTAACAGTATGGCTCATTTTTTGGAGTGTCAAACATACAATATTTTTGGCAATCCTGCCATTAAATGTAAGTATAACAATAGCAGCATAATAACCCATTTGCAATGATGAAGGACACGAGACTAAAACAGCTTTTTTTACTTTTTATTATGTGCTGCGGCGCTATACATGCGCAGGGCAGCCAAAAATTTAAGGTAATACTGGATGCGGGGCATGGCGGTAAAGATTTCGGTGCGGTATATAACGGGTATGTAGAAAAAAACATTACCCTTAACGTGGTTTTAAAAGCCGGTAAAATACTTGAAGGCGATAACGGCATTGATGTAATTTATACCCGCAAGGCCGATGTTTTTACAGAGCTTACCGAAAGGCCCGGCCTGGCAAACCGCAACAGTGGCGATATTTTTATATCAGTACATTGCAATAGCGAAAATACTAAGGCCGCTTTTGGCGCGGAGACTTACGTTATAGGCACTACAAAAAATGCCAGTAATATAGATGTGGCCAAAAAGGAAAACGTGGTAATGAGCGTTGAAAAAGACTATAAAGTAAAATACGAAGGCTATAATACCGCCGCCCCTGAGGTTATAGCAGGCGCCCTCTCTACACAGGAGCCGGTACTGAGCAAAAGTATCGACCTTGCCAGCAAGGTACAGGAAGGTTTTGTAAACAATGCGAAAAGAAAAAACAGGGGAGTAAAGCAGGCGCCACTATGGGTGCTGAATAAAGCAGCCATGCCAGGTATATTTATAGTGCTGGGTTTTATATCTAATGCTGATGAGGGTGCCTACCTTAACAGTGACGCCGGCCAGGATGAAATGGCTAAGGCACTTGCCGCCGCAATTCTTGCGTATAAAAAAGAATATTTTACAGTTTCAGGTGCGGCTTCATCTGCTGCTACGCTGCCGGCAAAGCCGGTAGCGGCAGCTACTACAACTACAACAGCTGCTGCCAACGTAAATACGCCAGTGGCAGCATCTACAGCCCCTGTAGTGTTTAAAGTGCAAATAGCCGCCAGCGGTACTGATATTGCGTTAGAACCGTATAATTTTAACGGGCTGAGCCCTATCAGTAAGGATGCTTCTACGGCGGTAATAAAATATTTTTATGGTGGCGTAAGTTCTTATGCCGAAGCCAAGGAATTATTGGTTACCGCAAAAGAGAAGGGATACACTTCTGCCTATGTGGTGGCATTCCGCGATGGTAAAAAAATACCATTACAAGACGCGCTTAAGTAAAAACCGGCCTAACAAATTAACTAGAAGATGAACATTTTAAAAAAATACGTGTTACTATCGGGTTTGCTTTTGGTTACAGCTTCGGGCTTTTGCCAAAATTTTAAGGTAGTGCTTGACGCCGGGCATGGTGGTGATGACTCCGGTACGCACCATAATGGCTATAAGGAAAAAGAAATAGTACTAAGCACGGTACTTAAAATAGGAAAGATACTGGAAAGCGAGCCGGGTTTAGAGGTAGTATACACCAGGAAAACCGACGTTTTTGTAGAGCTTCGGGAACGTGCCAACCATGCCAACCGTGAACGTGCCGACCTGTTTGTGTCAGTGCATTGCAATGGTGTAAATAATGGGGCCGCCTATGGTACTGAGACTTTTGTAATGGGGTTAAACCGCAGCGATATGAACCTTGATGTGGCAAAACAGGAAAACAGCGTTATATTTAAAGAAAAAGGGCATGAAAAAAATTATGGTGGCTTTGACCCTAACAGGCCCGAAACCACATTGCTGCTAAGGCTGGGGCAGGAGGAGAATATTAACCGAAGCCTCGTGCTGGCCACACGGGTGAAAAACGGCTTTAAAAGCCTCGAAAGGCACGACAGGGGTATTAAGCAGATACCGCTATGGGTGCTTGACGCTACTACTATGCCGGGTGTACTGATAGAACTCGGGTTTGTATCTAATAAAAATGAGGGAGCTTACCTTGACAGCGATGCCGGCCAAAACGAACTCGCACGCACCATTGCCAATGCCATTATAAGCTACAAAGACCTGATGACCGGCAATAAAGTAAAAGAGGCTGATTTTGAGAAACCAATATCTACAGACAAGGAAACGGTTCCGGTTGCAAAACAAAAGGACGAGACACCGGAGGCTGCTGCCACTGCCGCGGGGGTGGTATTTAAGGTACAGATATCGGCAAGCACCCGAGACCTTGCCACAACGCCGTCTAACTTTAAAGGGCTTAAAACAATTTCTAAAGTAAAAGAAGGAAAACTTATACGCTATTTTTATGGCGAAACTAATGAATATCAGCAAACCGGCAGTATGGTAGCTGCTGCAAAGGCTAAAGGCTTCAGCTCTGCTTTTGTAGTTCCGTTTAAAAACGGAAAAATTATAAGTATGCAGGAAGCTTTAAAGTAATATTCACATTTACATAAATTATTTATCCTACATTTGTTAAAAAATAACCCGTTTTGAAAGTAACAAGAGAAGTAAAAACCGCAATTTTAGTATTGGGCGCCATATTAATATTTATATGGGGCTACAGCTATTTAAAAGGGAGGGACCTTTTTAATTCGTATAAAACATACTACGTAGTATATGAGGATGTAGAGGGGCTTTCGCCATCTGCGCCTGTTACGCTTAATGGGCTGGTAATAGGAAAGGTAAACAGTATACAGTTTCGCGATACCATCAAAGGCTCTCTTACCATAGAACTCCAGGTAAAAACTGATTTCCCTATATCTACGACCAGTTCTGCCACTTTATACGAACCCGGCTTAGGGCTTTCCGGTAAACAGGTTGCCATTACACCTGACCTTAAGAACAGTAAACCTGCCGAAGACGGTGCGTATCTTACCCCTGTACTTAAGCCCGGTATGCTTGCGGTAGTGGGTGATAAACTCTCGCCATTGCAAAATAAAGTAGAAAGTACGGTATCTAATGCCGATAGCCTGCTTACGCACCTTAATAATGTACTTGACGTGCAAACACAGCGTAACCTGCGTATTGCAATTGCTGAGATGAGCAACACTATGGCCGAATTTAACAAAGCCGCTCACGCTCTAAATAAAACAATATCAGGTAACCAAGGGCATATTAATGCTACTATGGCAAACCTTGATAAAACGAGCGCTAACTTTGCCAAAATATCCGATTCCATTAACCAGGCTAACTTGGGCCAGGCGGTTAAAAAGCTTGAAAATTCTCTTGCAAAGGTAGACGATGTGATGAACGATGTTCAGGCAGGCAAAGGCACATTGGGCAAGTTGCTTAAAGATGATAAAATGTATGATAACCTTGCAGGGGCATCAGAGGAGTTAAAAGAACTTTTAGCCGACCTTAAGAAAAACCCGAAGCGATATGTGCATTTCTCGGTTTTTGGAGGAAAACAGAAGCCGTATAAAGAGGAAGACAAGGAGAAAGCCGCTGATACAGAGGTTAAAACAGAATAGTTCATTTATTTGCACCAATTGCCTAACTATGGCTTATATAGATAATGTATTATTTATACTGCTGCTCTCAGCAGGTTTTGGATACTTTGCAGTAAATGTAAAAAAACTGGTGCGCAATATTAAGTTGGGCCAACCTAAAGACCGCTCAGATAACCCTGCCGCCCGCTGGAAAAACATGGCCTTGATAGCGTTGAGCCAAAGCAAAATGGTGCGCAGGCCGGTTGCGGGTATTTTGCACATTATTGTATATGCGGGATTTGTAATCATCAATATCGAATTATTAGAGATAATTATTGACGGTATTTTTGGCACGCACCGCATTTTCTCGTTTATGGGTGGCTTTTACAGTTTCCTCATCGGTTTTTTTGAGATTTTGGCACTTGGTGTAATTGTAGCGGTAGCAATCTTCTGGATTCGCCGTAACATCATAAAACTTTGGCGTTTTGCCCATGGCGACCTTAAGGGGTGGCCTAAAAGTGATGCTAATATCATACTGTATTTCGAGACAGTACTTATGGTGTTATTTCTTACCATGAACGGCGCCGACCATTACCTGCAAACACAACATTACTCTCATTTTATTGAGGCCGGCGCATTTCCGGTTTCAGGTCTTTTAGAAGGTATTTTCAGTAATTTCTCATTAGAAAGTGTCGAAATTATTGAGCGTATCGCATGGTGGCTGCACATTACGGGCATCCTTATTTTTATGAATTACCTGTACTTCAGCAAGCACCTGCACATACTGTTAGCATTCCCTAACACTTATTTTGCAAAGCTGGAACCTAAAGGGAAGTTCAAAAACCTCGACTCGGTTACTGCCGAAGTAAAATTGATGATGGACCCTAATGCAGACCCATATGCCGCCGCGCCGCCACCTGCCGAAGGTGAGCTGCCTGCAAAATTTGGCGCCAGCGATGTGCATGACCTTGACTGGGTTCAGTTGCTTAATGCTTATACCTGTACCGAATGCGGACGATGCACGTCGGTATGCCCCGCAAACATTACCGGCAAAAAGCTTTCCCCCCGAAAAATAATGATGGATACCCGCGACAGGCTTGAGGAAGTAGGAAGGAACATTGATGCCAATAAAGGTACCTTTGTACCGGATGGAAAGCAGTTGCTTAATGATTATATTACCCCTGAAGAGCTTTGGGCATGCACCACGTGCAACGGCTGTGCAGAAGCCTGCCCGGTAAATATAGACCCGCTATCTATAATTATGGACATGCGTCAGTACCTGGTGATGGAGCAGAGCGCCGCGCCTACAGAACTTAATGGCATGATGAGCAATATTGAAAACAATGGTGCACCATGGCAGTACAGCCAGATGGACCGCCTGAACTGGAAAGAAGAATTGTAACACTATATTTTATTTAACAGGCCTTTAAAATGAAAAGCGAAGACATTGACAAGAACTTACAGCCGCTTACAGAAAATGGTGAGCACGTGAGCCCCATACTTCCCCCGGGGATAAAAAATTATCTTATTGATATTGACGGTACCATTTGTGATGATATCCCTAATGAAGAGCCGGAAAGGATGGTTACCGCAGCCGTTTACCCCGATGCGCTGGAAACCCTGAACCGCTGGTATGATGAAGGGCATATAATATTCTTTTTTACCTCACGTACTGAAGCCCACCGCGAAGTTACTGAGGCCTGGCTTAATGAACATGGATTTAAATACCACGGTATGCTTATGGGTAAGCCGCGTGGCGGCAACTACCACTGGATTGATAACCACCTGGTTAAAGCCACACGTTACCGGGGCAAGTTTACCGAACTGATTGAAAAAGCCGTTAACATACAGGTATTTGACGACGGCAAGCACGACGAAGACTAACATGATATGAATGATTTAAGTATAAAAGTACCTACAATGGCCGAAATGATGGCCGCCGGGGAGCAGCCCGAAGTGCTGTTTTGGGTGGGTTGTTCGGGCAGTTTTGACGACAGGGCAAAACGTATAACTAAGGCGTTTGTTAAGCTACTAAACAATGCCGGGGTATCGTTTGCTGTATTAGGAACCGAAGAAAGCTGTACCGGCGACCCCGCAAAGAGGGCAGGTAACGAGTTTTTGTTCCAGATGCAGGCCATGGCCAATATTGAAGTGCTTAATGCTTATGACGTAAAAAAAATAGTAACGGCCTGCCCGCACTGCTTTAATACGATAAAAAATGAATACCCCGGCCTGGGCGGCAGCTATGAAGTAGTGCACCATACCCAGTTCTTGAAATCGTTACTAGACGATGGCAGGCTGAGTATAGAGGGCGGGCAGTTTAAGGGTAAGAAAATTACCTTTCACGACCCGTGTTACCTTGGCCGGGCAAACAATATATATGAAGCACCGCGCGACCTGATAGCAAAACTTGATGCCGAACTGGTAGAGATGAAACGCAGCCGTAGTAATGGCCTGTGCTGCGGTGCCGGTGGCGCGCAGATGTTTAAGGAACCTGAAAAAGGAAATAAGGATGTAAATGTGGAAAGGACGGAAGATGCCCTTGAAACACAGCCTGAAATTATAGCGGCGGGATGCCCGTTTTGCAATACGATGCTTACCGATGGCGTTAAAGCCAAGAATCGTGAGCACGATGTTAGGGTTATGGATGTGGCAGAATTAATTGCCAATGCAAAGGATTTATAAAAAAAAGAACTATGTACGTTTTATTTGAAACGCTGCCCGATGAATCCAGTATATGGGTGTATCAGAGCAACAGGAAATTTTCTGACGAAGAAGTAGCCGAAATAGAGGAATCCCTCAAAAAATTTATTGAGCAGTGGACGGCACATGGCGCTGGCCTTGAGGCATCTTACCTGGTACAGTACAACCGTTTTATAATTATAGCTGTAAACCAGGAAGCACAGGGCGCAACGGGTTGCAGCATAGACGCATCGGTGCATTTTATACAGGAACTTGAAAAGAAATATAATGTAGATTTACTTGACCGGATGAATGTGTCTTTCAAGCAGGGCGAATATATTACCTACAAGCCTCTTACTGATTTTAAAAAACTGGCCAAGGATAAGTCGGTTTCGGCCAATACCATAGTGTTTAACAACCTTGTAAATACAGTGGGTGAGTGGAAAGATTACTGGGAAGTTCCTGCGGCCGAAAGCTGGCACAGTCGCTTTTTTTAAGTATTTTTGGCAATATAATTGTAGCATCATCATTACCTTGGTAGTGATGATTTTATTATTTTAATACGCACACATTTTAATGAAGCTCTACGCCTTACTATTCATACTTACAATGCCGGCTGCCTTTGCGCAGCGAAGTGCCGGATTTAACGATTACCACTCGCCGGCCGAAAAAAAATGGGCAGACAGCGTTTATAACTCCTTTTCTTTTGAAGAAAGGGTAGGGCAGTTGTTTATGGTTGCGGCCTACTCAAATAAAGATTCGGCGCATGTAAAGGGCATTGATAAACTCATTACTGACTATAAAATAGGGGGCCTGATATTTTTCCAGGGCGGCCCCTACCGCCAGGCAAAACTTACCAACCGTTACCAAAAAGAAAGTAAACTACCTCTGTTTATCGGCATTGATGCCGAATGGGGGCTGAGCATGCGGCTCGATTCCACCTATCGCTACCCGTGGAATATGACACTGGGCGCAGTACAGGACCTGTCCCTCATTCAAAAAATGGGCTACCAGATGGGGCAGCAGGACAAGCGCCTGGGCATCCATTTTAATTTTGCGCCGGTGGTGGATATCAATACAAACCCTGATAATCCTATTATTGGCAACCGCTCTTTTGGTGAAGACCGCGATAATGTTACAAACCGGGCCTCGGCTTTGGTAGATGGTATACAGCAGGGCGGTATTTATGCTACTGGAAAGCACTTTCCCGGCCATGGCGATACCGCTACTGACTCTCACCTCGGGCTGCCCGTGGTTCCGTTTGAGCGTAAAAGGATTAATGATATAGAATTGTACCCTTACAAGCGCCTGTTTAATGAAGGCCTTGCAAGTATTATGGTTGCACACCTTAACGTTCCTGCACTTGACCCTACTCCCGGTTTGCCTACATCACTGTCCTACAATACTATTACAAGGCTGGTGCAAAACGAGATGAACTTTAAAGGGCTAATATTTACCGATGCGCTAAATATGAAAGGCGCCAGCGGCTATATGCCTAATGGCGATGTAGACCTTGAAGCGTTTCTTGCCGGTAACGACGTGCTGCTTTTTACAGAGAATGTGCCGCTGGCGGTTGAAAAATTCAGGCAGGCCTATGCCGACAGCGTTTTAAGTGAAGAAAGGCTGCAATATTCGGTAAAAAAAATATTGGCATATAAATACCGAATTGGTCTGAATAAATATGTTCCTATCAATTATAGAAATTTGGCGGCTGACCTGAATGCTGCTGAATTTGACGACCTTAATTATAAGTTATATGAAGAGGCGGTTACGGTAGTTAAAGATGAAGGCAGTACGTTTCCAATCGCTGCGCTTGAAAATGAACAAATTGCTTATGTAAAGCTAGGCGATGATGACGGCAGTATATACCTTACCACACTTCAAAAATATGCCGATGTTACCGAGGTAAAACAAGATACCCTGCAAAACCTGCTTACTGACCTTGATAAGTACACTACTGTTATTGTAGGCTACCACAAGGCAGACGGCGCCTGGAAAAAACACGACTTTGCTAAAAAAGAGCTGGAGTGGCTGGATGCCATTGCAAAAAATAAAAAGGTAATACTTACGGTGTTTGCGAAGCCTTATGTGTTAAACAATATAAAGGATTTTACTGCTATTGAAGGCGTAATCGTTGGATACCAGAATAATGCCTTTGCCCAAACCGTAGCGGCAGAAATTGTTTTTGGGGCGATAGGCAGCAAAGGTAAGCTGCCGGTATCGGCGGGGCCATTTAAGGTAAATCAGGGTATCAATACTAAAGCAATTGAGAGGCTTGGTTTTACAACGCCGGGAAATGTGGGCATGAACCCGAAAGTCCTCTCTAAAATTGATGCGATAGCGCAACGTGCCATTAACGAAAATATGACCCCGGGCTTACAAGTGCTTGTAGCCCGTAACGGTAAGGTGGTATACCAAAAGTCATTTGGATACCATACGTATGAGAAAAATATGCGCGTAAAAAATACCGATATCTATGATGTGGCTTCGCTTACCAAGATACTTGCAACCCTGCCTAATATAATGCAGCAGTATGATAAGGGCCTCCTGAAGCTTGAAGACAGGCTGGGGCGCCTGCTGCCTGAGTTTGACAATACCGATAAAAAAAACATCACCGTTAAAGACATGCTGTTGCATCAAAGCCGCTTTAAGGCCTGGGAACCTTTCTACCAGGAAACGCTGGATGCTAATAAACGGCCTGACCCTGCTTTTTACCGCAAGTTTTACAGCCCTGATTTTCCGCACCAGGTGGCAGAAAACCTTTATTTAAGGGAAGACTATCCTTCAGTAATGATTGATAAGATAGCACATAGCCAGCTTCTTGAAAAAAAGGAATATAAATACAGTGATTTTAATTTTATCCTGCTCAAAGAATATCTTGAAACAAAAACCGGTAAATCGCTTGATAAACTTGCTGATACCGATTTTTACAAACCCTTGGGTGCTTCGTTAACCACATTTAACCCACTGCGTAAATTTGACATGAGCGTTATTACACCAACAGAAGCCGATAACTATTTCCGCTACCAGGTTTTAGATGGTTATGTACACGATATGGCGGCCGCTATGATGGATGGTGTATCCGGGCACGCGGGGCTTTTTAGTAACAGTATGGATGTGGCCAAGATAATACAACTGTACCTTCAAAAAGGCCACTATGGCGGGAAACGCTATTTTACGGCCAAAACATTCGACACCTTTAATACCTGCTATAACTGTAAAGACGGCAACCGCAGGGGGTTAGGTTTTGACAAGCCACAAATTGTAAATCCCGGCCCCACTTGCGACTGTGTTTCAAAAAGCAGTTTTGGCCACACAGGCTTTACCGGCACTATGGCGTGGGCCGATCCTGAAACAGGTATTGTATATGTATTCCTTAGTAACCGCACTTATCCGGAAGCAGGGGAAAACAGGCTAAGCAAAAACAATATTAGGGAAGATATACAAAGGGTGATACAGGACGCGATAATTAAATAGATGGAGATAGCTATTTGCTTTTGTTTACCGCAGTTTCTTAATGGTAAATAATTCGTTGTGGTCTTCTACTTTAGGGTACATCCGTACAGAATAGTCACTGTTAAATGCTGCCTTATAAGCAAGGTTCCTGTCTTTGTGATCTTTGTTTAACGTCATAGTGTTAAATAAAATAAATCCATTTACATTAAGTAACGCGTTAATACTGTTTATCCAGAACTCCTCAAACAAAAACCCGGGCATTTCGGCATCCTTAAATATGTCTATAATAATAAGGTCGTATTTCTCTTTGGCCTTGAGCACAAATTCAAAAGCATCTTCAATCACTATAGTACAGTTGCGTACTTCAGCCAGCCCAAAGTACGTATTGGCAAGTTCTATCACTTTCGGGTCTATCTCCACGCCGGTAATTTTACCTTTATATTTTATGTCGTCAGAAAGCGTTTTTATCACACTGCCTCCCGCTACGCCCAGCACCAGTACATGCTCAAATTTACGTATGCGGTCAAAGCCGATGTAATGCAATCCCTTGCGCAAAATGCGTTGCAGGCTGCCGTAGGAGTAATTTGTGTTTTTACTGTCGAGTACCAGTTTGCCGTTATTAAGCGTTACTTCAAGCTTTTGGCTTATGTGTGAATCTCTCCTGACAAGGTTTACAGGCACAAAAAAACTCAGTATCTTTTTAAACATTTTTTGATGTTTGATTCGTCTTGTATTTATGGATACTAAAAAACCTGGGTTTTATTTTACCCTATAAACAGGGTACTCCATGTGCGATTTCTCATAATATTCGCTATGTGTATAAATCCAGTAGAGTTGGGCTTCGGCATCCCAGGCAAAGGTTTTATCATTTAATTTTTTTGTATCAAATTCGGCCCTTAGCGAGGGATTATTTTTAAGGAGCTGTGCGGCAGTGTCTTCAAATACATAAGCCGAAAAATATTCTTTTTGTTGTAATATCGCATCAAAAAAGTTCCAGGCGAAAAATGAATCCGTCCCCTGAGGTTCCAGCATTTCGATAATATATTTTACACCGGGCTGCTGGGTATCAATAAGGTAATCGCCCTTACGAAAAGTAACCTTTCTTTTAGTAGGTGTTAATTGCACATTACTGTGTGGGTAATGCCCTTCATAAGGATATTTACTTGTTTCATAAGTGCCTATGCGATAACTCTCCACCTCCATTTCGGTATCTTTCTGCAGTTCCTGCAATTGTATATTATTTAGTTTTAGCAGGTCTATAACATTCCACCAGCTTTGTGGTATTAAATAGGCTTTAGGTATGGTTACCTCAAGCGTGGGGCTATATTCCCGGTAGTATTTTACCACCTTGCTAAAAGGCTTAGAGCGGTCATAATACAGCCTTGGCTGCCCGGTTACTGTGCTGGGTTTATAGCTGCCTTCGTAGCCTTTAAACGGCAGCAGCGATACTGCAGAGCTGTCTATCCGCCATTGCAGGGTGTAGCGGTTGCCGGGCATATAGTTATCCAGGCTTGCCTGGCGGCGCTCTTTAATTAATTGCGTGTTTTTATCTAAATAAGAAAGCGTTTCCAGCATGTACTCGTAGGTAACGTTTACACGGTCGGCATACTTTTTTAGCATATGGGTTTCGGGCATAGAGCCGGGCACAGCAAAAAGGCTGGCGTAACCTGTAGAGTAGCGGGGGTAGTCCATAAACTGTTCAAAGCCATTGTCAGGCACGGCATCGTGCACGTTTACATAAGGCGTGGCATCAATGCCTTTTGCCTTAAGGGTGCTAAGTATGGCAGGCATCATCTCGTTCTTAAAATACTGGCCTAAGGCGCCACCCAGCTTTTGGTGATGGGTTTCTATGTAGGTAAGCGTATACTGGTAGTCGGCGCCGTTGCTCACGTGGTTGTCTATAAACACATCGGGCTTTACAGTATGGAATATCTCCGCAAAGCTGCGGGCGTTTTTAGTATCGCACTTTACAAAATCGCGGTTCAGGTCGTAATTTCGCGCGTTTCCGCGAAAGCCGTAAATCTCTGGCCCGTCTTGGTTGGCGCGGCTGTGGCTGTTGCGGTTTAGCGCCCCGCCTATATTGTAAATAGGTATATTTACCACTACCGTGTTTTTCGGGATGGCTATTTTTCCCGTAGCCAGGTCACGGTACAGCATCATGGTAGCATCTATACCATCGGGCTCGCCCGGGTGTATCCCGTTATTGAGTAACAGTATGGCTTTTGTCTTGCGGATTTCGGTAAAGTTGAACTCTTTATCGGGATTGAAAATTACAATATGCAGTGGCAGGCTACTATCGGTAGGGCCCATCTGTACCATTTTTATGCTTTCAAAATCCTTATCCAGTTTCTGGAAGTAGGCTATCGTTTCCTGATAAGTGGCGGTCTGGTTACCGTTGCCGTTTTCGTAGGGTGTGGTATACATAGTTTTATTTTGGGCAAATAACGCCACCGGAGCCAGCAGCAACAGTAAAAATTTCTTCATTAAATCAGTTATTTCACGCGTACCGAATCCGGTACCAGTTTGGTATAGTCGCCACCATTACGTAATACATCACGCACTATGCTTGAGCTTATATACGACGTTTGTGAGGCGGTAAGCAAAAATACGGTTTCTATTTTGCTCAGCAGCCTGTTAGTATGCGCTATGGCCTTTTCAAACTCAAAGTCGGCAGGGTTACGCAGCCCGCGGAGTATAAATTTTGCACCCACTTTTTTGCAGAGGTCTATGGTAAGGCCTTCGTAAGTAATTACCTCAATGTTGGGCATGCCCGTAAAGGCTTCCTCAATAAATCGCTTACGCTCTTCGAGTGGGAACATGTATTTTTTTTCGGCGTTAACACCTATGGCAATAATTATTTTGTCAAACAGGGTACTGCCGCGTTTTATAATATCGTAATGCCCCAAGGTAATAGGGTCGAATGATCCGGGAAATACTGCTATTTTCATAGAATTTTGTTTCAAGTTTAAGGTTTCAAGTTTAGGAAACTCTGTGACTGCTAACTGAGACTGATCACTGAATACTGACCACTGCCAACTACTTCCTCCACAACACCTTCCTGCTTAGCGCCAAGGTTATCTCGTTATCCAGTAAGTCGGTAAAAGCAATACCGGCATGCTGTGCCTGCTGCGGGAATATGCTTGCCGGCGACAAACCGGGGTTGGTATTAATTTCAATAAAATGAGGCACCCCATCCATCACAATGAAATCAGTACGGCTAAAGCCTGTCATGCCCAGCGCTTCGTATGCTTTAGAAGCCGTTTCACGCACTTTTTGCTCGGTGGCTGTATCAAGGCGGGCAGGAGTTATCTCGTCGCTCTTGCCCTGGTATTTTGCTTCGTAGTCAAAAAAGTCGTTGTGCGATACAATTTCGGTCAACCCTAAAACGGTGGTTTGCCCTTTATAATTCAGCACCCCGACCGATACCTCGGTACCCTTCAGGTAACTTTCTATCAAGATGTCGCTGTCTTCCGCAAAGGCAAAGTCCAGCGCTTTATCAAAATCTTCAATGGCGTTAACCTTGCTTACGCCAAGGCTGCTGCCGCTCTGGTTGGGCTTTACCATAAAAGGCAGGCCAAGGGTAGCTACAATATCTTCAGCGGTAATGCTGTCGCCCTTGCTCAGGTAAATGCTTTTTGCCTTTGGTATGCCAAATTTATCAAGCACACTAAGTGTATCCCTTTTATTAAAAGTTAGCGCGCTCTGATAAAACCCGCAGCCGGTGTAAGGCAGTCCTATAAGTTCCCAATACGACTGCATGTGCCCGTCTTCGCCCGGAGTACCGTGAATAGTGTTTACGGCTGCGCCAAAGGTTATTTTGGCACCGTTTTTCTCAAAGCTGAAATCGGCTTTATTTATGGCATATTTGTTTCCGTTTTCTATTACGTTCCAGCCTTCAGGCAATATGTGTACTTCAAAAGGGGTATATTTTGTGCGGTCGAGGTTGTTTAAAATGAGCTGCCCGCTGCGGATGGATATTACCGACTCATCTGAGTATCCGCCCATTACTA
This sequence comes from Flavobacterium sp. RHBU_24, assembly GCF_046613695.1. NCBI lineage: Bacteria > Pseudomonadati > Bacteroidota > Flavobacteriia > Flavobacteriales > Flavobacteriaceae > Flavobacterium > Flavobacterium sp. RHBU_24. Next base: position 79,479 of record NZ_JBKJHD010000016.1, read on the forward strand.
CTGCTATGTTCATGCGTGTATATTAGGTTAACCGGCCCGCCGAAACGGTATTGCCATCACAAAAATATCATTATTTGCGTTAACTTATAAAGTTTAGTATTATTTATATCTTTGCAGCAAACCATTTATGTATGAGCCTTAAAAATTTTCTGACCAGCAAAACCTTTTTCACACAGGTGCTTATTGCCGTATTGTTAGTTGTTATTGTGATATTTGTATTGCTACACTGGCTTGATTATACCACAAACCATGACCAGAAAATAAGCGTGCCAAACCTTGCAAAAATGAACGTGGAGGATGCAGGTAAGAAGCTGGAAGAAAATGACCTTGAGGTGATAGTACTTGATACGGTTGATTTTAACCCCGAATATCCTCCGTATACCATCACTGAGCAGGACCCGTTGGCAAAAGCCAATGTAAAAGAAGGCCGTAAGGTATATGTAAAGGTAAACGCGGGCAGCTACAGCAATATTATGGTGCCCGACCTGATACAGAAGACCCTGCGCCAGGCAGAGCCAATGCTTAAAGGCGCCGGGCTTGAAGTGGGAGAAAAGACATATGTGCCATACCTTGCCAAAGATGTGGTTTTAGAAATGAAATATAAAAACAAAAACTTAAAGTCTGGCGATAAAGTGCGTAAAGCCAGTAAAATAGACCTTGTACTTGGTGACGGAAAGACCGGATATGAAGAGCAGGACAGCACCGAAGTAGAAGTAAACCCCTGAAGAGAATGACAACAAAACCCATAGTAGAGATTGATGCCGATAATGAAGAAGAGCTGTATGAGCATTACCGTTTTGAAGCCGGTAAGGGACAGCAGCCTTTAAGGGTAGACAAGTTTTTGATGAACCTGGTGGAAAATGCCACCCGCAGCAAAATACAAAAAGCCGCCGAAGCCGGTAATATTTATGTAAATGATGTTGCCGTAAAGAGCAACCACAAAGTAAAATCGAGCGATGTGGTGCGTGTGCTGTTAGAGCACCCGCCCTACGAGCACCTGCTGGAGCCGGAAAACATTCCGCTTAATATAGTGTATGAAGACGACCAGCTGCTTATTGTAAACAAAGAACCCGGAATGGTAGTGCACCCCGGCCACGGCAACTACAGTGGTACGCTGGTTAACGCGCTGGCCTACCATTTTGAAAACCTGCCCATGAACAGCAGCGAGCGCCCCGGCCTGGTACACCGTATTGATAAAGATACGTCAGGGCTGTTAGTGGTAGCCAAGACCGAACAGGCCATGGCGCACCTTACCAAACAGTTTGCCGATAAAACATCTGAACGTGAATATATAGCGCTGGTGTGGGGCAATGTGCAGGCAGATTCCGGTACCATTGAAGGTAATATTGACCGCCACCCTAAAGACCGCATGCAAATGTCAGTTTACCCAGATGGCGAGCAGGGCAAGCACGCGGTAACACATTATAAAGTGATTGAGCGCCTGGGCTACGTAACGCTGGTAAGCTGCAAGCTCGAAACCGGCCGCACCCACCAGATACGCGTACACATGAAGTACATAGGCCACACCCTATTTAATGATGCCCGATATGGCGGCGATATTATACTTAAGGGTACCACTTTTACAAAATACAAGCAGTTTATAGACAATTGCTTTAAAACCCTGCCACGCCAGGCATTACACGCCAAGACCCTCGGCTTCGAGCATCCGGAAACTAAACAGTTTATGCGTTTTGACAGCGAACTGCCAAAAGACATGACAGATGTTATAGAAAAATGGCGGGTGTATAGTAAATCGCATACTACTGAAGAGGAGTAAACGGTTACAATATAAGTAATTAATTAGCCGCAGAAAATTTTGTTTTGGCGGCAAGCCTGCATTTCCGGTCCTGTGTAAAAGTGGTTAGCGATAGGATAAAAAGTAAATAGATAAACTTCATATAGCTAAACACTTCTACAACGTTTCTACCCTCTTTTTAGACGTAACTATAAGCAATATTCCTATCAATATAAACGGTATACTAAGCCACTGCCCGGTAGAAAGCAATGGGTTTTCGCCCTCAAAGCCGCCCTGGCTCTGCTTTACATATTCTACCGCAAAACGTACCGACCATAGCAGCACCAGGAATACCCCAAATATAAGCCCGTGAAATTTGCGGGCCGGTGTTTTCCAGTACATATAAAAAAGTATTGCAAATACAAATATGTATAAAAATGCCTCATACAACTGAGCAGGGTGGCGGTAGGGTATTGCAGCCAGAACATCGGCAAAGCGCAGGTCGTGCTCAATCATTTTATAAGCTTCATTTGCAGATGGTGCTTTAGTAAGGTCTATAGCCTGGTAGGGCTTAAGGCCAACGGCTTTACCTGCAACCGCTACGCTGTCTTCACCCCGGATAAAACGTACCGCATACCATGGCAGTGGATTGCCGGTTATTTCCTTACCTAATATCTCGCTGTTGAAAAAGTTACCTATACGCACAAAGATACCGCCGGCGGTTACAGGTATCACGATACGGTCAAGCACCCATAGTACCGGCCTGAAAATTACCTTTTTGCTGTACCAGAACATAGTAAGTATTATTGCTATGGCAGCCCCGTGGCTGGCAAGCCCTGCAAAGCCGGTAAACTCAAACTCACCATTGGCGTCCCAGCGGAACGGCAGCAGTATTTCGGCAGGGTGCTTGCTAAAATATGGCCAGTCGTAAAAAAACACCTGTCCCAGCCTTGCACCCAGCAATGTGGCTACCAGTGTAACCATAAACAGTTTATCGAGCTTTTCCTGCGATTCGCCCTCCCGGTCAAATATTTTTTTTGTAAGATACAGGCCTAAGCCAAAGGCAACTACAAACATAAGGCTATAAATGCGGAGTGTTACGGGGCCAAGGTCAAATCCTTCAGAACCATTCCAGGTAAAGCTAAGGGCGTGTATCATGCTGTACGTGTTTTATTATTAATGTTTGTAGTGTAAAAATAGTTTTTGTTACAATATTACAATTAATTATGTTTATGGCTGCAAGTTTTTTGTGGTACCGGGTCATAGCCGCTGCCGCCCCACGGATTGCAGCTTATAATGCGTTTGGCAGCCAGCCACCCACCTTTAATAAGGCCATGGGTTTTAAGCGCTTCAAGAGCATACTGGGAGCAGGTAGGGGTATAGCGGCACACCGATGGCAGCAGGGGTGAGAGTACCGTCTGGTATACCCGTATCAGGAATACAAACGGCATGGTAAGTAATTGCCCTGCTTTCATTACTAGTTTATGCTAAAAGTGGTACCTTCCTTAGTGTCTTTAAGCTCTATACCCAGGGTAGTTAACCTGTTGCGTATCTGGTCACTCAGGGCAAAATCTTTATTTGCCCGGGCTTCACGGCGCATTTCTATAAGCATGTTTATTACGCCTTCCAGCTTATCGTTACTGCCGTCCTGGCCTTTTTCATCTTTTAAGCCAAGGATGTCAAACACAAAAGCGTGCATTGCTTTAGCCAGGTTGTCAATATCCTGGGCAGTAAGGGTTTCTTTTCCGTCCTTAAGCAGGTTTATATAGCGCACGCCTTCAAACAGCTGCGCTATAAGTATAGGGCTGTTAAAATCGTCGTTCATGGCATCGTAGCAGTTTTGCTTCCATATCTCAATGTCAAGGGTAGAGGAGGAGGAGGCCTTAACTTCGGTAATGGTACTCAACGATTCCATTAGTTTATTATACCCCTTTTCGCTTGCCAAAATGGCATCATCGCTAAAGTCGAGCACGCTGCGGTAATGTGCCTGAAGCATAAAGAACCGCGCTACCGATGGGCTGAACGCTTTGCTGAGCTTATCATTATTACCGGTAAATATTTCCCTTGGCAATATATTATTACCGGTACTCTTGCTCATTTTTTTACCGTTAAGCGTAAGCATGTTGGCATGCATCCAGTAGTTAACGGGGCTCTGTCCGGTGGCTGCCTCATTTTGCGCTATCTCGCACTCGTGGTGCGGGAACTTAAGGTCCATACCACCGCCGTGTATATCAAAACGGCTGCCCAGGTACTTAGTGCTCATGGCGGTACACTCAAGGTGCCAGCCGGGAAAGCCATCGCCCCAGGGAGACGGCCATCGCATTATATGTTCCGGCTCGGCCCGCTTCCACAGCGCAAAGTCGGCCGGGTTGCGTTTTTCGTCCTGGCCGGCAAGCTCCCGGCTGTTAGACATCATGTCTTCCAGGTTGCGGCCACTCAGTTTGCCGTAGTCGTATTCTTTATTAAACTTTTCTACATCAAAATATACCGACCCTTTGCTTACATACCCAAAGCCGTTATCCAGTATTTCTTTAATGGTTTCAATCTGTTCTATTATATGCCCTGTGGCGGTAGGTTCTATACTGGGTGGCAGGTTGTTAAACAGTTCCAGTATCTGGTGAAAATCTACTGAATACTGCTGTACAATTTCCATAGGCTCCAGTTTTTCAAGCCGTGCTTTCTTTGCAATTTTATCCTCGCCTTCATCAGCATCATCCTCTATGTGGCCCACGTCGGTAATGTTACGCACATAGCGCACCTTATAGCCCAGGTGCTTAAGGTACCGGTAAACCAGGTCAAAAGATATAAAAGTGCGGCAATTGCCCAGGTGCACATTGCTGTATACGGTAGGGCCGCACACATACATGCCCACGCTGCCTGTGTGCAGGGGGGTAAATATTTCTTTTTCGCCGCTTAGCGAATTGTATATCTTCAGTTGCTGGTTTTGGTAAAGCTGCATATATAATAAGGTATATTATTTAAAACCGGGTTTCGAGCTTAATGTATTCAAGTAACTCGCGCCTTACGTTCTCTTCTTTAAATTTTCCGCCAAATTCGCTTGTTACGGTACTGCTTTCTATATCGCGTATGCCACGAGAGTTTACACACAGGTGTTTGGCATCTATAATGCATGCCACATCATCTGTACCCAGTATGGCTTGCAGTTCCTGTACTATCTGCATGGTAAGGCGCTCCTGTACCTGCGGTCGCTTGGCATAAAAATCTACAATACGGTTCATTTTGCTGAGTCCTATAACACTCCCGTTGCTAATATAGGCAATGTGCGCACGGCCTACTATGGGCAGCAGGTGGTGCTCGCAGGTAGAGTATACGGTAATGTTTTTTTCTACCAGCATTTCGCCATACTTGTATTTATTTTCAAAAGTAGAGGAACCGGGCTTTTTAGCGGGGTTAAGCCCACCGAAAATTTCTTTTACAAACATTTTAGCTACCCGGTTTGGAGTTCCTTTTATACTGTCGTCAGTAAGATCCATGCCAAGGGTGTACAAAATGTTTTCTACATCCTTGCGTATCATGGCCATTTTCTCTTCATCGCTTATGGTAAAGGCATCTGCCCTTAGAGGGGTCTGGGCACTCGATGCAATATGGTTATCTCCTATTTCGTCCCTGTTATCTTTGTCTTGGGTCATTATAATATTATTTACTGTATAAAATAGTGCGCAAAGATAATTATAAAAGTTATTATATAGCCCGTGTGCGTTACATGGATTTTTTTAAGGCTAGATTTTTTTTTATTTTCAGTAAACTGTAATTATTGATGAATTAATTGTAAAGTCAATATTATCGCACTATAATTTAACTTAATATTGTCAAATTGATAAAAGTTTAAAAAAAGTAAGTATTTCGTGTAGGGAATAGGGCGATTAAGCTGTTATACTAAATTATGTAACTTTTTTGTTGCTTACTGTTCATTTTATCGTAAATTTCGCATCTTAAAAAAATGTTATCCCGAAATGAAAAAAATCTATTTTGTCATTTTAATTTCCTTACTTGCTGTAACCTCGTATGCTCAAAGCGCTCCATGGATTGTACCTCCATTAGCAGGGGATCCTGATAACCCAACTACAGGAAATACTACCGATCCTATATGTGGTGCTCCTGGAATTGATTATGAAAATTTGTACACTCCAGTCAACGGGAATAATGGAAATATGGGGCCTATAGGATGTCTAGGCAGTACACCTAATGGCCAGTTTAGTTACATTCCAATAGGGCAGTCAGGAAATTTTGTTTTTAATCTCGAGCAGGAAACTGCCTCCGGAGTAGGTATTGATGTTGATTTTATACTTTGGGGTCCTTTTACCAGCATGGCTAATGCTCAATTTCAGGTACAGAGCAATCCCACTAGCAATATCGTAGACTGTAGTTACTCCGCTGCCGCTCAGGAAGAGGTTAATATTTATGGTGCTGTTGCCGGGCAATATTATATGATTTTAATAACAAATTTTAATGGTAGCCAGGGAACCATAACTTTTGAACAAGAGAACTTAGGTGAGCCAGGAGCAGGTATTGCACTTTGCCCCTGCGACGTTGTGATTACTCCCGACTTTATGCTATGTGAAGGAGACACTGCTGTGCTTACTGTGGAACTAACGGGTCAAGGCGTTGCTGAATTTCAGTATCCTACCACGTACCAATGGTCCGGGCCTAATGGCGTTATAGTCGGTGCCACTGCAAATACCCTTACCGTAAGCGAACCCGGCACCTATACTGCCCAGCTTACAAATGCTGCCTGTGATGTGCTTTTTGGGCAGGTGGTTGTCTCCACTCCTGTATTTCCAACTTCAGATCCTGAAGACATTACCGTATGTTATACTACACCTACACCGATATTTAACCTTACACAAAATGACCCCGTAATACATAATACACAGGATCCGGAACTTTGGCCGGTTACTTATTTTGCAGACGAGGCAAGTGCTATAGCGGGTTTTCCTTTTATTATTAATCCGGCGGCATACCAAGGTACCGACGGCCAGGTAGCATATGCAGTAATTGAAGATTATTTTACGGGCTGTAAAATAAGGCGGTCATTTACCCTGCATGCAAACCCTGCACCGCAACCCGGTATTCCCGCGAATTTTTATGCATGTGATATTGACCATAACGGCACCGAAACATTTGACCTGACTGCAAACGACGGGCCTGTGCTTAATGGTTTAGACCCTGACCTTTTTACAGTTACCTATCATACGTCGTCTACGGCAGCTAATGCTAATACAGGCGCTATCGCAACTCCTGAAATTTATACTACAGGTAGTACTACAATATTTGTGCGGGTAACTAATGTTGACGATGAAGACTGTTTTTCGGTAACTAGTTTTGTTATAGAAGTTAATGACCAGCCGGAGGTAACAGCCCCGGCAGACGTTGTTATATGCAGTACGGATTCTTATGTCCTGCCTGCACTCACCCAGGGTAATTATTATTCGGCAGCTGGAGGCACTAGCCCTGTAATTCCTGTAGGCACTGTTATTAACAGTACACAAACAATATATGTATATGCGGTAACCGGTACTGCTCCAAATTTATGTGAGGATGAAGATAGTTTTACTGTTACGGTTATCCCTCAGCCGGTAGCGCCTATTATGCCAAATGTTCAGGAATGCCAAAGCTATACGTTGGAGCCGCTTTCTGGCGCTAACTATTATACCGGCCCTAATGGTACCGGCATACAATTAATTCCGGGAGATGTACTTACTTTAGATCGTACCGTGTATATACGCGCCCAGTCATCAGTAGGCGGGGTAACCTGTAGTGACCAAAGCAGCTTTTTAGTTGATATTGTTTATCCCCCTGTTTTACTGCAGCCGGTAGCCATTGAAACCTGTGATGACATTAGTAATGATGGTATAGAGGAATTTAATCTTATCGCGGCAGGAAATTCTACTGTAAGTAATCCAGCCAACTATACTATTACTTATTATACTTCAAATGCTGCTGCGCAGATAGGTGCTACCAGCGGTGCTTCATATATTGCAAACCCTGCTGCCCATACCAGTGGTAATGCAACAGTATATATACGTGTAGTGGCTGCAAATGACCCAACTGAATGTTATGCCATTAAACCGTTACAACTTATTATTCACCCGCACCCTGTTATCCCCACCCTTTCAGACTATGTAGTCTGCGACGACACCGCGCCACAGGACGGCGTTGAGACATTTGATTTAACAAGCAAGAATGCTGAGGCTACGGCTGACCCTACGGACACGGTAACGTATTATACTGATAACGGTGACGCGCAGCTGGGCCAGAACGCTATTACCAACCCATCGTCATTCCAGAACACTGAGGATGAGCAAACGATATGGGTACGTGTAGAAACAGTGAACGGCTGTGCGGACACGGGCAGCTTTAAGCTTATCGTAAACCCGCTGCCGCTTGCTGATCTGGGCAGCCCTGTATTCTATGCGTGTGAGGAAACCCCGGGCCAGGGGTTGTTTGACCTTGATGAGATCGACCCGGTTATTACGGGCGGGCAGCCGTACCTTACGGCCTACTACGAAAACCAGGCCGATGCGGTACCGGGCAACCCGAACTATATACAACAAAGCCCTTACTCAAGCGCTACGGGTACTATTTACGCACTGGTAACCGATGCTGTAACCGGCTGTGCCATTGTAGCCCCGGTAAGCCTTGTC
>NZ_JBKJHD010000017.1:0-83253 GCF_046613695.1 Flavobacterium sp. RHBU_24
GTCAGGAGGCGTTCAAATATCATGTTTTCGATAAAATCTACTTCTCCGCTAAAAACGCTTTAACCAAAAACGTAGTAGACCCATCGTGCGTTTTAACATTGCCCGATTTTATTTCATCAAGGATAGAGTTGGCCAGCTGCTTGCCCAGCTCTACACCCCACTGGTCGTAGCTGAAGATGTTCCAGATAACGCCCTGTACAAATATCTTGTGCTCATACAGCGCCACAAGGCTGCCCAGGGTTTCCGGGGTGAGCTTTTTAATCAGGAAGGTATTGGTGGGCTTGTTGCCGTTAAATACTTTAAATGGCGTAAGGTAATCTGCCTGCTCTTGGGACACGCCCGCTTTTTCAAACTCGGCGCGTACTTTAGCTTCGGTCTTGCCGCTAAGTAAGGCTTCGGTTTGCGCGAAGAAGTTACTCATCAGCTTTTCGTGGTGGTCGGCATTACCGTATAGCGGCTGCGCGAAACCAATAAAATCTGTTGGTATAAGCTTGGTGCCCTGGTGTATCAGCTGGAAGAAGGCATGCTGGCTGTTAGTACCCGGCTCACCCCAGATAATTGTACCCGTTTGGTAATTAACCGGCTGGCCGTCGCGGCCTATGCTCTTGCCGTTACTCTCCATAATGCCCTGTTGCAGGTACGGGGCCAGCTTTTGCAGGTACTGTGTATACGGGATAAGCGCTTCGCTCTCGGCCCCAAAGAAGTTATTGTACCACACGCTTATCAGCGCAAGCACCACCGGAAGGTTCTGGTCAAACTCGGTATTCTTAAAGTGCTCGTCCATTTTATTGGCACCTTTAAGCAGGCTGTCAAAATTATCGTACCCTACCGCGAGGGCAATGGTAAGGCCCACGGCGCTCCATAAAGAGAAACGTCCGCCCACCCAGTCCCACATCGGGAATATATTTTCTTCGGCAATGCCAAATTCGGTAACCTTTTTAATATTGGTAGATACCGCTACAAAGTGCTTGGCTACATCTTCCGCCGTAGCGCTTTGAAGGAACCATTTGCGTGCGCTTTCGGCATTAGTAAGTGTTTCCTGCGTGGTAAAGGTTTTAGAGGCTACCACAAACAGTGTAGTCTCCGGGTTAAGCCCCTTAAGGCTTTCTGAAACGTGGTCGCCGTCTACGTTAGAGATAAACCTTACGTTAAGCTGGTTCTTGTAATATTTAAGCGACTGTACCACCATATCAGGACCCAGGTCAGAGCCGCCTATGCCGATGTTTACCACATCGGTAAAGGGCTTGCCTGTATAGCCTTTAAGCTCTCCGTTTATAACTTTGCCTGTAAATTCTTTAATCTTATTTTTTACGGCATATACTTCGGGTATTACATTAACGCCGTCTACCAGTATTTCGGCACTTTCAGGCGCGCGAAGTGCGGTGTGCAATACGGCACGTCCTTCGGTACGGTTTATGGCCTCGCCGCCAAAGTAAGCGTCTATAGCGCCTTTAAGTCCTACCTGTGTTGCAAGGTCCTGAAGGAGGGCGAATGTTTTCTCGTTAGCTATGTTCTTTGAATAATCTACCAGGAAATCGTTCCACTTAATGTGGAATTTCTCTGCACGCCGGGGGTCTGCGGCAAACATTTCCTGCATAGAGGAATGCTGCATTTCTGTAAAGTGGTCGGTCAGGGCCTGCCATGCGGCGGTAGTGGTGGGGTTAACGTTTTGTAAGGCCATTTCTTCTTTGTTTTTATTGGGATTTAAATTTTATATCAGCTATGCTGTCCAGCTCTTTTTTAAGCGGGCTTGTTTCGGCTAAATAGCGGGGCTTGTACTTGTCTTTCATAGGCATTGAGTTGGGCAGTTTTTGCCTGAGGGCATCTACCTGCACGCCGTTTTTCCAGAAGCGGTAGCACACATGCGGTCCCGTAGCAAGGCCGGTGCTGCCCACCAGGCCTATGGTTTGCCCCTGGGTAACATGCTGCCCGTTGCGCACCAGTATCCTGCTCATGTGCAGGTACTGTGTGGTATAGGTGCCGTTGTGCTTCACTTTTACATAATTGCCGTTGCCCGATGTATAGCCCGCCTGTATAACCGTGCCGGTGGCAGTTGTCATAATCGGTGTACCGGTAGGCGCGGCATAGTCGGTACCGTTGTGTGCCTTCCATTTCATTTGTACGGGATGGAAGCGGTGCGGCGAAAACCGCGACGTAATGTGGCTGAACTTTAGCGGCGCTTTCAGGAACATGCTTTTTAGTACCTTCCCTTCCTCATCATAGTACTGTACTTTGTCGGTTGCTTCGGGTTTAAACGGGAACGCGTAGATGCGCTTGCCCTTATATTCAAAAAACGACGATTCGATATTTTCTACCCCGGCGTAAATGGTATCACTTATATATTTTTCATTTACCGCTATCGCAAATTTATCACCTTTTTGTATTTTAAAAAAGTCGATGCTCCAGGCATATATTTCGCTGAGTTCCTGTGTAAGGGCAGGGCTTGCCCCGGCTTTGCCCAAGGTTTCGGCTAACGATCCTTCTATCTCTGCTGCAATAATGCGGCGTTTTACGGTAACGGGTTTTACCGTCTTTACTACTTTTGGGATGCTATCCCTTAAATCCACTACATAATAGCTGAACTTATCCGGCTCGTAGATAAACATTTTAAGCGCATTTGGCGCTTTTTTGTCTTTAAACAGTGTAAAAGGCTTGCCCACGCGTATGTCGCGCAGGTTAAAGGTATCTTTAATATGCTCGGTAATATTGTGTATTGCGGCGGCATCGTAGCCTTCTTGGCCCAAAAGGCCGCCAAAGGTATCGCCGGATTGTATGGTGTCGTGTACTACCTTAAAATCATTAACCACATAGCCGAACTCTTTTTTTATGGCCGGTTTTTTTACGGCTGCCTTTTGTGGTCCGGGTTGTGTTTCCTTATTGTTACAGGCGGTTAATGCAAGTAGGGACAGTATGAATAAAAAATATCTCAATGCTGTTCTTTTTATACGTTTTCTCCCCAGTTGCGCAGTTCCTCTTCGCTCCAAAGTTCAGGGAAAAATATCCTTCGTTGGTATTTTGGGTGCATATATTTTTTCCAGTCGCTGCCGCCGGTTGCTTCCTGGGGGCCGCTTGTGCTCTCAATATATTTTTTAGCCGTGTTAAGGTGCTGCATTACCCAGGTAACGTTTACGGTATAGTCATAATGGCGCATGGCGGCTACAAGTTCCGGGTTTGCCTGTGCCTCGGGCGATAGCTGCTTAAACTTGCGCCAGATGTTTATGGTATTGTATTTTTCCATAAAGCGGATGAACTCGCCTTTGTACTTACGCTCAAACTCGGCCAGCAAGTAGCTCTTTTCCCCTGTATAGTAATCTTTTCCGGCCGCCTGCCAGTACAGGTGTTCCAGGGCATGCTCGTATGGGGTATCGCGGTCAATATTATGGCGGAAACGGTAGTCGATAAGGTTGATAAGATCGGTACTGGCAAATTCTATCAGCCGGTACTGCGCACTCTGGAAACCGCTGGCCGGGGTTAGCGTATTGCGGAATTTCATATACTGGCTTACCTCCATGCCATCGCCCATAATATCAAACGATGTGGTAAGCATATCAAAATAGCGGCTTATGCGGCGCAGTTTTTCGGTAAAAAATGCGGTTTCGGGCGTTTCGGTTTCGCAAAGCTGCTCAACCTCCCATAGTATCATTTTAAACAGAAGCTCGTTTATCTGGTGGTACATTATAAATACCATTTCGTCCGGCAGCACTGTACGCTGCGTTTGCAAATTAAGCAGGGCATCAGTCTGGATGTAATCCCAATAGGTTATCGGTTTAGACCAAAGCAGGCCTTCAAGGTGTGTTTCGGTTTTCTGGCCTATGGCCTGGAATTTTTTTTCCAGTTCGTCAATTTTTGCCGCTATTGGTGATGTTATCTCCATCCGTTTTATTTTGCTTTTATCTTAAAAGTATGGGCCAGGCCTTTATATTCCTCAAGGTCGGCCTTAAGTGAACCTACCGCCAGCTCTGCTTTTATACGAAGTGGTACTTTATTGTCGTCGTCTGATATCCAAACGGTTAAACTTTCCTGTTCCTTAAATACCCTGCCTGCCTGTACATAAGGGCGGAATATCATGGTAGAAACGGTTCCAAATTTAGTGCTTATATCTTCCCTGCCAAGGAATTTAAGCTTAAATTTTGTTACTTCGTCGTCAAAAAACATATCTACGCTTATCGATTCGCCTGCCTTTAATTTATCTACGCCAGGGTGGTTCCTCAGGTAGTAGAATACCGATACAATATCCTGCACGTTTTCGGTTACGGCAAAGGTAGCCTGTTTTTTGTGTTTATAGTCTTTTACAAGCACAGTATTGTTAGCCTGGTTAAAAAAACCTTCCTGGCTTTTAGTGTATCCGCCCTCGTCTATTTTACGCACAAACTGGTAAGGCTGCCCGGTAGTTTTATCAAAATAGCTTTCATAATTGTCTGTAACTTTAAAAAAGAATTTTGTCATGCCTGTAGTATAGCCATTGCCCACCACGTGGTGTACTTTTTTGCCCTCGCGGGTGGCCTCCTTAAGTTCCAGTGTAGCATAGCCGGCATTAACCACGCCGTAGTGTATGCGGAATTTAAAATATTCGCCGGTTTTAAAAGCATCCTGCGAAAAAGCATCGCCCATGGCAAAAAACATGATAACTGCTATCAATCTTCTCATAGTAATTTTTCTTTTCTGGTGTGTTGGTACTGACAAATGCAATTTCTGTTCCAAAAATAAGCAAACAAAAAAACCCAGTCAAAACAATGACCGGGTTTTTATGCTATTAACCAACCAAAAACTATAAATTATGAAAAACTCAACTGCCTTAAAAACCGAAGTTTAATGCATCTCTTTTTTCCGGGTGCAAATGTACAGGCTTTTGTTGCAATATTGTTTGTGGAAAATCAACTTTAACACATTATTATCAATAACATAAATTTTAAGGCAGGTAATATTGTGAACTGTTTAAAAAATAAGAAATTTTATAATGTACCCCGCAATTCCTGTTCGCGTTCTATGCTTTCAAAAAGCGCCTTGAAGTTACCCGCGCCAAATCCACGGGCACCCATGCGCTGGATAATTTCGTAAAACAGGGTAGGGCGGTCTTCCACCGGCTTGGTGAAAATCTGCAACAGGTAGCCTTCTTCATCGGCATCTACCATAATGCCCAGTTTTTGTATTTCTTTGATGTCTTCTTTAAATGCACCACGGTGCGCGCCCAAACGTTCAGGCACTGCATCATAATAGGCCTGTGGCGGCGCTGATAAAAATTCTATGCCGCGCGACTTAAGGTCAGACACTGTTTTGATAATATCATCGGTAGCGATGGCAATGTGCTGCACGCCGGGGCCTCCGTAAAAATCAAGATATTCTTCAATCTGCGATTTCTTTTTGCCTTCTGCTGGCTCATTGATAGGGAACTTTATACGGCCGTTGCCGTTGCTCATTACCTTACTCATAAGCGCCGAATATTCTGTTGTAATCTGCTTATCGTCAAAGGAAAGGAAGTTTACAAAGCCCATAACCTCCTCATACCATTTCACCCAGGTATTCATTTCGTTCCAGCCCACGTTGCCCACCATGTGGTCTACATACTTAAGGCCGGTAGGGGCGGGATTGTAGTCGCTTTTCCATTCTTTATAGCCCGGCAGGAAGGTACCGTTGTAGTTTTTGCGCTCTACAAACATGTGTACGGTTTCGCCATAGGTATAGATGCCCGAGCGTACTACTTCGCCAAATTCATCGCTCTCAACGGTGGGTTCCATATACGGTTTTGCGCCGCGCTTCGTTGTCTCTTCAAACGATTTGCGTGCGTCTTCTACCCAAAGCGCCACTACTTTTACACCGTCGCCGTGCTTGGCAATGTGCTTGTTCAGCTCGCTTTCTTCAGTAAGCGGGGAGGTAAGCACCAGGCGGATTTTACCCTGCTGCAGCACGTAGCTGGCACGGTCGCGCACGCCGGTTTCAAGCCCTGCGTAGGCCAGCGACTGGTAGCCGAAAGCGGTTTTATAATAGTGCGCCGCCTGCTTGGCGTTACCCACTATAAATTCTACATAATCAGTGCCCATTAGCGGCAAAAAGTCCTGCGCGCCTTCAAATATTTTCTCTAATCCGTATTCTACGTTTTTAACTTCTTTTTCCATAAAGTTTATTATTTTGTTAACTGACATGGTGTCAGCGGTTGTGTTGTTGCCCAATTTCCGGACGGCGGTTTTCCATTTCGACCGGAGCGCAGCGAAGTGGAGAAATCTCTAGATAATTAACGACCGAGATTTCTCCCTATCGCTCGAAATGGAAAACCACCCCACCCTACGGGCACCCCTCCGAAGGAGGGGAATAGCTTCACTCGTACTTAATTCAAACCGGATATCAGGTCCGAGTGAAGCTGTTCCCTCCCTTGTGGGGAGGGCCAGGGAGGGGGTTACTCCACCCAGCTTTTATAATACTGCCCATCATCCAGCCCCATGGCTTCTTCGGTTACCATAAGCGGGCGGAACGTATCTACCATTACGGCCAGTTCTTCGGTTACGGTTTTGCCTATGCTGCGCTCCATAGCACCGGGCGCCGGGCCGTGCGGAATGCCTTTGGGGTGCAGCGTTATGTGGCCCTGCTCTATGTTGTTGCGGCTCATAAAATCGCCGTCTACGTAGTACAGTACCTCGTCGCTGTCTATGTTGCTGTGGTTGTAAGGCGCGGGTATGCTCTTAGGGTGGTAGTCGTACAGCCTGGGGCAGAACGAGCACACCACAAACCCGCTGGTTTCAAAGGTTTGGTGTACCGGAGGCGGCTGGTGTACACGGCCTGTAATAGGCTCAAAATCATGTATGCTAAAGGCGTAGGGGAAGTTGTAACCGTCCCAGCCTATTACGTCAAACGGGTGCGTGGCATACACCACCTCGTGCATCATGCCTTCTTTTTTAATCTTGATCAGGAAGTCGCCTTTATCGTCGTGCGTTTCCAGCTCGGTAGGCATGCGGAAGTCACGCTCACAAAACGGCGAATGCTCCAGGTGCTGGCCACTGGCGTTTTTGTAACGCTTTGGCGTATAGATAGGTGCGGTAGATTCCACATAAAAAATGCGGTTATCGGTAGTGTCAAAATCGATCTGGTAAATCATCCCACGGGGAATGATAAGGTAGTCTCCGTAGCCGAACGGAATGTTGCCCATGAGGGTGCGCAGCGTGCCGGAACCCCTGTGAATAAAGAGCATCTCATCCGAATCGGCATTTTTGTAGAAGTAGCTACGAAGCGATTCCTGCGGCGCGGCCAGCCCTATGATGCAGTCGCGGTTAACCAGCATGGCCTTGCGGCTGTCCAAAAAATCGACTTCGGGTTTTAGTTCAAAGCCTTTGAGCAGCAGCGATTTAATGTTCTTGTCGATCGCTATTTTTGGTTCAACGGAGTAGCTTTTCAGTATCTCCTTTACCTGGGTGGGGCGGTGCACATGGTACAGCAATGCACTGTGCCCGTGGAAGCCCTCAGTACCAAACAGTTGCTCGTAGTACAGCCCGCCGTCCGGCTTTTCAAACTGGGTGTGCCGCTTGTGCGGGATGTTGCCAAGTTTATGATATAGAGGCATATAGGTTATGATTAAGTATTAAACAATGTAAGCAGTGCAGGCATACTGCTTCACTCCGGATTACGCTTTATCAGGAACTTAAGGTACGGCAATAAACCCGGCCATTGCATTTTCATGTAACAAATATCGGAAAAATTTAATTTTGCATTTGTTTTTTGAGGTAAAAATAAATATTCGGCAATGTTAAACGTTTTAGCGCTGATGGGATTGTGATATTGATAACAAAAGTCTGTAGGTTTGGTGAAATTGGTCTGGCTTGCATGGATTTTTATTGCGTGTACACGAAAATATCACAAAATTTTTTCCAGCAGCGAAATGCTCCACTTTTTGCTTCACAAAACAGCTGAAATGTTTCACAATGCCAAAGATGATAAAAAACACAAATCTTTAAAAAACAGCATCTTAAAGAATTTTTTTTTCCACAACCATTCCACAATGCCTATTAATAATTTCACTGAACAACCGCCTTCAGTACGCTGCACGGTTTATTTGTTTACGGGTTTTAGTTGTTGGTTGTCGGTTGTTGGTTGTCGGCAGCTTCAATCAAATTAATTTTACTGAACGATTGCCTTCAGTACTTTGCCCGAAAGGGTGCCGTAACTTTGCAGGGTGGTTGTCGGTTGTTGGTTGTCGGTTGTTGGGAGGTTCACTCGGGCTGTCACTGCGGGTGGTGGTACGGAGCGCGGCGGTCTATTATCAAAACTAATAATGATACCGGCAGGCAATAATCAAAAGCGTTTCGTTTTCTATAGTATATACCAGCCGGTGCTCGCCGTCTATCCTTCGGGACCAGTAGCCCTGAAGTTCGTGCTTAAGCGGTTCGGGGTTGCCAATGCCTTCAAACGGGGTGCGCAGTGTGCTTTTAATAAGTTCGTTAATGCGCCTGAGTTTGGCTTTATCGGTTTGCTGCCAGTTAACGTAGTCGTTCCAGCTGGTTGTCGTCCAGGTTAACCTCATTCGGGCAGCAATTCGTTTTCGATGGTTTTTCCAGCCTTTGCCTCTTGTACTGAGTTTAGGAGTACATCCCTGTTTTTGCCGGAAAGCAGGTATTGAGTTTCTTTAAGCGAATTGTATTCGTCTAACGAAATCAGCACAAGATCTTTATTGTTTTTGCGGGTTACAATAATTTCTTCAACATCATCCACAACTATATCCAGCCATTTTTTAAGGTTGAGTCTCAGGTCGGTATAATTAATTACTTTCATAGCACAAATATATAAAATTATTAATTACGTACTTAAATAATATATTGGCTGAAATTCGTTTCAGCTCGCGGCGTTGGTCTATTTGATTATTAATATGCAAGTAATTTCAAAACTACTTAAATCCATATTTCTTTTCTCTTTTTTTGAATGCGATTTCTCCTCCTTCTACTATATCTGCGATGTGCTCTCTTATTCCCATAGATTTTAATAAATCGGTATTATTGTTTTTTGGGGATGAATTTTCCAAAGCGCCATTGATATAATCGAACTTATACAGACTTGTACTTTCGATATCGTTCTGACCTTTCTGATTTGCTACAATAATATTTTCTGCATCTCCGTTAACCACTATATTGGGATTATGAGTGACTAAAATGATTTGGCGTTCTTTCTTTTTATCTTTCAAAAAATCAACCAGTTCTTTTGAAACTGATCTATTATCTAGATTATCTTCTGGTTGGTCAATCAATATAGGCCCTTTTTCTCTACTCAATTTAATCATTAGTTGCAGCAAAACAAAACTTGCTTTACCCGTAGACATTTCATGGATATCGTCTCCTTGAGATTTTACATCCCAATGATCAAAAAAGAAATCTGTAAATATTTTTTTAACAGCATCTTTTTCAGTGTTTCCGCCTTTTGGGAGCAAGATTTTTTTTTCGATTTTTTCGAAAACAACCTTGATAGAGTTTTCAATTTGTTGATACTCTACCTGAGCTAGAGCAGATTTTGGATTTTTATCCCAATACTGATATAGATAATCAAAATCGTGGTTATTAAATCCTCTACCATCGAAAATACTATCTGCTAATCTTCGAAATTTTGGAAAGTTATATTTGATTGTTGGTAGGATTTCAATTTTATTAGTCTCTCCTTCAATATCAGAAATACGGCGTTTTAAATCTTTAATTATTTTCTCATACAATTTAAAGTTTTCAGCAAAATCCCTGAAAATTTTTTCCTTTTGAGATTTTATGGCTGATTTGTTAGTTTCAATTTCCTTTTCAAATTGTTTAATTTCTGACGTTTTAGTTTCGTCTTCACTTATACTTTTTTGTAAAGCTGCTACTTGGTTTTGGTTTTCTATTTTATCATTAAACGGTTTTAATTTCGCCTCAACTTCTCCCTTCTCTTTCGCTATTTTTGCTACTTCCGCTGCAAATACTGAACCTGTAGCAAATTTATCCTCGTCTTTGGTGAATTGAGTTGCAATTTCATTTATGCTGCTTAAAGCATCGTCAACAAATTGTAATTTATCTGAATACGCAACTTTTATGTCAGCGTTTTGTATAGAGTCTAAAACAATTACTTTTTTACTACGAAGTTCTATTAAGGAACTTTTTAAATTAGACAGATAATTGTTTAATTTTTCGAAATCTAAATTAATTTGATTTTCTTCAATGACCAAATTATTGGAATTTTCGATAAGCTCATTATATTCAGTTAATTCATCAGTTGTGAAATCCCTATTTAATTCATCAATTTTTTGTTTGCTAAAAGCTATGCCTTCTTCTAAAGCTTTAGTATCCCCTTTAGTAAGCAATTCTTTCTCTTTTTTATCCAGTTCGTTTTTTAAAGAGTAATAATACTCAATATCCTGGTTTCGCTGGTTGTCGTTTCTCTTTGCTTGCGAAACAAATTCATCATATTTTAACTGGTATTCAGGTTCTTCTAATATTAAACCCCGGATTAATTTCTTTAAAGTGTTACCGTTTTTTCTGCTTCTGTCAACAAGATTAGAGAGATGATTTTGGGGTATATATTTTATACTAGGCAATATACTGGATTGAGTTTGCCGGTCATTTTTTGACTGACTACTCCCTGAATAAAGCTCCAGACAAAAATTATGATTTGCGTCATCAGTATTCAGCTCATATAAATCTTTTTCTTGAGCATCTTCTACATCCTTATATCGTAAAACTTTATCAAAGGGGTCTGAATATAAAGTCTTGGCGATTTCATATAGGAGGATTGACTTTCCAGATGATTTCCCTCCAATAATCACATTTAAGTTTTTGTTGAAATATATTGGCTCAGGTGTAAATCTGCTTTTTGAAGAAGTAAAAACTACTTTTTTAATCATTAAAGTTTCTAACTTTTCAGACTCGGGCATTTCTTTCTGAATTCTTACACGTTCTTCCGGTTCATAAATGATTTGCTTCAGCCCTTCAAATGTAGGTTGTGCTTTAATCCATGTAAATTTTTTCCCAATATGATCTAGTGAATGTGCATCGCTATTTTGTAACAGTGGCATCTTATGTGATAACCAAAACTTCCTATCATCTTCAATATTTTTTATAGAATCGGTTGAATGAATTATTAAATCAGATTTTTTGCATATTTTTTCATAATTGGAACTGGTTCTAGCAGTACCTTTCCCCCTAGATAAAAAACCTATTAAGAATTTTTCATGTAACCCATTTGATTCTTCATTAAGACAATCTAACAAATCATCAAAACTTACAACCGCTTTGTCGAAATCATCGGGTGAATGAATATCAATTAACTTTTTATTGCTCCCATTGATATTAACTTTCATATTCATTAAAAACCTTTGCAAGTTTTCTTTCTTGATTTCATTGGAGAAGATAACGTGTAGGTCTATGCAGTCAGCTTCTTTATTTTGATAGTCAAGCCTTAATTCTAAGTTCAGAAAGGTAATAATACCTCTGCTTTCTAACTTTTCTTTTAATTCATATTCTCTATCATCAAACCTAAAGTAATTTGTTAAACCAATACAAGAAATATTTTCATGGACTATTTTGGTTATAAAATCTTCATCTGTTGAAGTATATTTATTTAGAAAAGTATATGGAGAATGAAGATGTAAATCCCACTTCCTCCATTCGGAACCTCTATTTTGCATTTGGTACTGAAGTTGGTTAATGTAGCTGAAAATTTGTTGGTAGTATAAACCTACAAAAAAAAATTAACAAAACATAAAAACTATTTGATATTAAGTGTTTATGCTTTTGAAAACCTAATTCAATACACCTGAACAATCCCCTCACCCCACCCTCATACTGATATGAAAAATAGCATCGCCCTGATATACAATGGGCGCGTCGTTACTATTGATGATGTAGCCGCTGTGCGGGGCGCGCACCTTCTTTTCAAACTTGCCAAACGGGTCGGTAATATGGGCAATAACCTCGCCTTTGGTCACAAACTGCCCTGCCTTAATATGGTTCTGGAACAGGCCTGAATTTCGTGCACGCAACCATACCGATGTGAGTATGTAAATGGGGGGTGCAGGGGCGGGGTGAGCCGTTTTTTTAGCATTCAGCATGTTGAGGTGGTTTAAAAAACGCTTGGCGCCCTGCACGCCTTCCTCGGTAATCTCCGGGTTAAGGTCCATCGACTTGCCGCCTTCAAACAGCAGCATCTTTACGCCCAGCTTGCTGCTCGCATTGCGAAACGACCCTGTTATGTTCTTGCTGTACAGTGTGAAGGGCGCGTTAAACACGTCGCTCAACTCCTTCAGTTCGGGGTTGTTAGGCACAATGCGTATCTGCGGGGCATTAAAGCGGCAGGCGCCACCGGCATGAAAATCAACGGCATAGTCTACGTGCGGCACTATTTCTTTTATGAGGTGGTAAGCAAAGCGGCTGGCCAGCGAACCCATCCTGCTGCCGGGAAACACCCGGTTAAGGTCGCGCCCGTCGGGGAACTCGCGGCTTTTGTTGATGAAGCCAAAAATATTAACCACCGGTATGCAGATGATGGTGCCGCGCGATGGCTTGTTTACCTTGCGGGTAATAATCTGGCGTACAATCTCGGTACCGTTTATCTCGTCGCCGTGCAGACCGGCAGAGAACAGCACCACCGGCCCGTCCAGTTTTGCCCGCTCTACAATTACGGGAATTTTCAGCTTGGTCATGGTGTGCAGGCGGGCAATTTCCATGTTAAGGGTTTTGCTTTCGCCCGGCAGTATGGTTTCGCCCAGTATGGTAAGTTCTCGTGTGCTCATAAGCTGTTGTACATCGTGCGTTTTATGCTAACGTCAAGGTAACTGAAAAGGATATTGGTCCTGCAAAAGCGCCCTGTTTTACAGGGTATTCGTGTTAAAGCATAAAAATAATAAATTACAGCGGGTTAGGCGTAACATTTCGGCGGGTTTTATCGTTTTAATAAAACAATATGTTTAGTAACTTTGTTACATGCAAACGCCCTTAGAACTCCAGATACAAACATTGCCAGACAGCCCCGGCGTATACCAGTACTTTGATAAAGACGAAAAGCTGCTGTATGTGGGCAAGGCCAAAAACCTGAAAAAGAGGGTTATGTCCTACTTTAATAAGGTGCACGATAACGGCCGTACCCGTGTTATGGTCCGCAAAATTGTGGCTATAAAGCACATTGTGGTGCTTACCGAAAGCGAAGCCCTGCTGCTGGAAAACAACCTGATAAAAAAACTGCAGCCACGCTACAACGTGATGCTCAAAGACGATAAAACCTACCCGTGGATATGCATTAAGCGGGAGCCGTTTTCACGCATTTTCCCTACGCGGAATGTGATTAAGGACGGCAGCGAGTATTTTGGCCCGTATACCAGTTTCAAGACCGTGCACACGCTGCTCGACCTGATTAAGGAGCTGTACCCACTGCGTACCTGCAATTACGACCTGACACCTACTAATGTGCAGTCGGGCAAGTATAAAGTGTGCCTGGAATACCATATAGGCAACTGCAAAGGCCCCTGCGAAGGCCACGAACCGCTCGAAACCTACCAGCACCATGTAAACGCCATCCGCGAGATACTAAAGGGCAACTTTAAGGAGAGCCTCAAGGACTTTAAAAAGCTGATGACCGAACTGGCCATGGACATGCGCTTTGAGGAAGCCCAGCGTATTAAGGAGAAAATAGAGGTGCTGGAAAACTACCAGTCACGCAGCACGGTATTTAACCCAAGGATTAATAACCTCGACTGCTTTAGCATCATTAGCGATGAGACTATGGCCTATGTCAATTTTATACAGGTATCGCACGGCGCCATCATCCGGTCGCATACCATGGAGATTAAGAAAAAGCTCGACGAGCCCGATGAGGAACTTTTGGAACTTGCCGTGGTAGAACTGCGCGAGCGCTTTAACCTGGTAAGCCGTGAGGTACTGGCAACCTACGACATTAACCTTGGTGAAAATGTAACGGTAACGGTGCCAAAAATGGGCGATAAAAAGCAGATACTCGACATGAGCGAGCGCAATGCCAAATTCTACCGTATGGACCAGCTCAAGCAGGAAAAGATAGTAGACCCCGACAGGCATACCAACCGTATTATGGGCCAGATGAAAAAAGACCTGCGCCTGCCCGAGGAGCCACGCCACATAGAGTGTTTTGATAACAGTAACATCCAGGGTACAAACCCCGTGAGCGCCTGCGTGGTATTTAAGGACGGCAAGCCCAGCAAGAAAGATTACAGGCACTTCAACATAAAAACGGTGGAAGGCCCTAACGACTTTGCCAGTATGGAAGAGGTGGTGTACCGCCGCTATAAACGCCTGCTCGACGAGAACCAGCCGCTGCCCCAACTCATTATTATAGACGGCGGTAAGGGCCAGCTGAGCTCGGCGTTAAAAAGCCTGGAAGACCTCGGCCTTCGCGGAAAGATTACTATCTTAGGCATCGCCAAGAGGCTGGAGGAGATATTCTACCCCGGCGATTCGGTGCCGCTGTACCTCGATAAGAAAAGCGAAACACTTAAAATAATACAGCACCTGCGCAACGAGGCGCACCGCTTTGGCATTACGCACCACCGCGACAAGCGCAGCAAAGGTGCTTTGCAAACCAGCGTAGAGGCAATACCCGGCATTGGCGAAAAAACCATGGTCACCCTGATAAAGCATTTTAAATCGGTTAAGCGGATGAAGGCCGCGCCGGAGGAAGAGATTGCCAAAGTAGTAGGCCCCGCCAAGGCCAAAAAGATAACGGAGTTTTATAAGGAAACAGAGAAGTAAAGATTTAAGAGTAAAGATTTGGAAAGCTTACTGTGAAATTTCACCACAAGGTGCACAAAGATTTACACTAGGTTCACAAGGAAAACCGCCTTTTGCGGAAGAACACAAAGCGTTGTGTTCTCTCAGTATTCATCTTATATTCGCACAGCTTTGTGTCCCTTGTGAAAAAATCTTTGTGCACTTTGTGGTAAAAAATATTTAGCCAATAGGCAAAGTAAACAATAAAATAAATGAAAAAACTGCTGCTCCTGCTGCTGTGCCTCTCACTCACCAACCTGTGGGCACAACAGGAAAAAGCAAAACCTAAAGTGGGTGTTGTACTTAGCGGCGGCGGGGCAAAGGGCCTTGCCCATATAGGCGTGCTCAAGGTGCTTGAGGAGGCCGGCATTGAGGTGTCTTACATAGGCGGCACCAGCATGGGCGCTATTGTAGGCGGGTTGTATGCAGCAGGATATTCGGCTAAGGAACTCGATTCTATATTCCGCTCGCTGGATGCTGACGCCTTGCTGCGTGACTATACCCCTCGCAATGCCAAGAACTTTTTTGAAAAACGCAACGATGAACTGTACGCGCTGCAACTGCCGTTTAAAAATTTTAAGATAGGCTTTCCTACTGCTTTGTCAAAGGGGCTTTACAACTATACCACCGTTAACCGCCTTACTGACCATGTGCGCCACATACGCGATTTTAATAAGCTGCCCATACCCTTTGTGTGTATCGCTACCGATATAGAGACAGGGGAGGAAGTGGTACTGCGCAACGGCGTATTGCCCGATGCCATACTGGCCAGCGCTGCATTCCCTTCGCTCTACAGTCCGGTAGAAATTGATGGGCGCCTGCTTATAGACGGCGGGGTTACTAACAATTACCCTATTAAGGAAGTAAAGGATATGGGCGCCGACCTTATTATAGGGGTAGATGTGCAGGACCCGCTTAAAACCCGCGACCAGATTAACGGGGCCACGGGTGTGTTGGTGCAGATAAACAACTACCAGATGATAAAGCGGATGGAGGGCAACCGTAAAGCGACTGACATCTACATAAAACCCGATATCTCTAATTTTAGCGTGGTTTCGTTTGAAGAAGGGGCCAGCATTATTGACGAAGGTGAAAAAGCCGCACGCAAAATTTTAGACACGCTTGTAACCCTCGGCACCGGCAGGCCCGTAGCGAGGCCGACGCTCCCCGTGCAGGATTCTATCTACATAGAGCAGATACGTATTGCCGGGCTTAAAAATTATACGCGCTCCTATATTATCGGCAAACTTAACTTTAAGCCCGGCAATAAAATTACCTACAAAGCCCTTAACGATGGCCTGAGTACACTAAATGCCACCCAAAACTTTACCGCGCTAAGCTACTGCTTTGATAAAGGCGAAAAAGAAAATACCGAAATTTTAAAGCTCACCGTAAAAGAAAACCCGGTAAACCGCTTTATTAAATTTGGCCTCCACTACGACGCGTTGTATAAAAGCGCGGTATTAATAAACCTGACTGAAAAAAACCTGGTAAAGCGCAATGACGTGGCTTCGCTTGATATTATGCTGGGCGATAACTTCAGGTATAATTTTGATTATTATATAGACAACGGTTTTTACATTAGTTATGGCATACACTCGCATTACTATGACTTTAACCGCAACATTTCTGCCGATTATACTACGGGTTCGCTGGGCGCTGTAATAGGGGTAGATAATATGAACATCGAATTTAAGGATTTTACTAACCAGATGTATATACAAACCATTTTTGCGCAGCGCTTTTTATTAGGCGGCGGTGGCGAATTTAAACACATCAGGATAGAGTCTAATACGCTGCCGGGTGTAAACCCCCGCCTTGAAAACAGCGACTACGCCAGCGCATACGGTTACCTGAAGTTTGACTCTTATAACGACCGTTATTTCCCCTCAAAGGGCTACTTTTTTAGCGGCGAGGCCAAGGCATTCTTATACTCATCTGACTATACCAATGAATTTG
The DNA here is from genome assembly GCF_046613695.1 of Flavobacterium sp. RHBU_24. NCBI lineage: Bacteria > Pseudomonadati > Bacteroidota > Flavobacteriia > Flavobacteriales > Flavobacteriaceae > Flavobacterium > Flavobacterium sp. RHBU_24. The sequence continues at coordinate 16,689 of NZ_JBKJHD010000017.1, forward strand.
AACGCTTTACCCAAATAAAAGGTGAAATAGGTACCGCCCAAACATTATTTGACCATGCTACCCTTATTTTAAAATCGGAAACCGGAATGGCATTTGGCGAAAACCGTGTGCCTACATTTGATTTTGTGTTGGGAGGCTATGGCTTTTATCCTAACAACAATTTCAGGCATTTTTATGGCTATGACTTCCTGAGCCTTTCGGGCAACAGCTACATAATGGGCAGCATTACCGCCGACTATGAGTTTTACCGCAAAAACCACCTTAACTTTACCGCAAATTATGCCAATGTAGGCAACAACTTGTATGAGGAAGGCAAGATGTTTTCAATACCGCAGTATAGCGGCTATGCCTTTGGCTACGGTATGGAAACCATAATAGGCCCCATTGAAGTAAAGCACAGCTGGAGCCCCGATACCCGTAAGCACTTTACCTGGGTTAGCGTAGGGTTTTGGTTTTAGGGGTTTCTTTTCAAATTTCTACCTGTATTATTTCTCATTCAGGCGTTCACGCTTAATATGCAAATCTATGCCTGCGCAAATGCCATTGAAATAATTCCATCAAAGCACTGCAATACGGTAAGTTGAACGTTGAGGCATACTGTCATGTCATACCTAAGATGTGCATTGTTAACCCAAAGGCGCACAGATGGCTTGTATTACTTTACGGGCACCAATACTTTCACAATGATTGATGCAAACACCAATTGCCTTACATCCAGGGGCGTGAAATGTACCTCGGTAGTTGCAAGCGTATACAAAAAAAAAACGCCCCCAAATTGGAGGCGTTTCTATATTTATATGGTTTACTTAAAACTATTCAGTTTTGATAAGTTTTACTTCAACCCTACGGTTTTGAGCTTTACCTTTTGCAGTTTTGTTACTTGCAACCGGTTTAGTTTCGCCAAAGCCTGTAGATGTTAACCTGTCTGACTGGATACCGTTTTCTACCAGGAAGTTTTTCACGGCACCGGCCCTGTTTTCAGAAAGCGTTTGGTTAAGCGCGTTGCTACCATCGCTGTCGGTATGTCCTTCAATGCTAAAGTTAGCTTGCGGATACTCTTTAAATATGGCTAGCATAGAGGCAAGTACCGGCATAGTTTCTTCTTTAAAGGTAGCTTTACCACTGTTAAACAGTATAGTACGTGCATACTCGTTAAGGCGTTTCATTACTTCTTCAGTAACTTCAGGACAACCACGGTTAGCAGAAGTACCTTTTACTTCAGGGCAAAGGTCATCTTTGTCTAATACACCGTCGCCATCAGTATCTGGCCATGGGCAGCCGCCGTTTTCTTTAGGGCCTGCTACAGTAGGGCATTTGTCATCTTTATCAGCAATACCATCGCTGTCTCCGTCAGGGCAGCCTTGTAGTTGTTTAAGGCCTGCTACTTCAGGACACGCATCAGATGCATCGGTAATACCGTCGCCGTCTGTATCAGGACAACCCTGGAATTCAGCAAGGCCGGCTACATCCGGGCAAGAGTCATTTTTATCGGCTATACCATCACCATCTGTGTCAGGGCATCCGTTAAATTGTTTAAGGCCTGCTACTTCAGGGCACTCATCGTCTTTGTCATAAATACCGTCACCGTCAGTATCTTTTCCGCCAAATTTAAAGGTAAGTCCGGCAAAGTGCTGTATGTGCCTTGGCACGTTAGCTTCTGCCTGGTCTTCAAACGTGTGTTTGTAAGTAGACTGTACAGTAAGGCCTATGTTTTCTGTAAACCAGAAGTTAACACCTATACCACCGTTTACAGTACCGTTACCGCTGTCGTCTAACCAGGTATAACCACCACCTACGTGAACGTATGGGTTAAACCAGCTTTTGTTAAGGAAGCCGTATTTAATGATACCGTCAGCGCCATAATAAGTAACATCGCCGGGGTTAGTAGTCATGTAGTCTTGTGTGCCCGGTGTACGGGTTACCACTTTGTCTATTTTGTTTACCGAACCGGTAACGCCAAATGTAAAGCCGCTGCCAATGTAGCGCGACACATTAACATAAGATATAGAAGGAAGGATATTCCAGTTTTCAGTTTTGAAATAACCTGAAAATTGGTCGCCTACTTCATTAGAGGCTCCGAAGCGTGTGCTTACGGCATTGGCACCGAAAGAGATAGCCCATGGGTTGTCTTCGTCCTGCGCCTGGGCATTTAATCCCAGCACCATCAGTGCAGCTACGAAAAGTTTGTTTAGATGTTTCATACTTTTTTGTTTAAATTACATATAGGTTATATACTACAAAATTACTTCGTTCCCCCATAACCACAAAACTAATTAGTACAAATTATCCTACAGATATACCCAAATTATAGTTAAATCACACTTAACATTTTGCCAACCTCTGTAAAAGAAGTGATTGCCTTGTCTAAATGTTCCTTCGAGTGTGCCGCCGAAAGCTGTACCCTTATCCGCGCTTTGCCCTTTGGAACCACCGGGAAAAAGAACCCAATAACGTATATTCCTTTTTTGAGCAGTTCGTCGGCCATGTTCTGGCTCAGTTGTGCATCATACAACATTACAGGCACTATAGCGCTGTCGCCTTCTACAATATCAAAGCCCGCTTTTTTCATTCCTTCTTTAAAATAGTTTGTATTCCATTCTAATTTGTCGCGCAGGGCAGTATCTTTTTCAAGGAGTTCAAATACCTTAATAGATGCACCTACTATAGCAGGCGCAAGCGAATTGCTAAACAGGTACGGACGCGAACGCTGCCTGAGCAGTTCTATAATTTCTTTTTTACCGGTAGTATAGCCGCCCATAGCGCCGCCCAGGGCTTTGCCCAGCGTACCTGTAATAATATCTACACGGCCCATAACGCCTTTTGCTTCCAGCGTGCCTTTGCCGGTAGCGCCTATAAAGCCGGCGGCGTGGCACTCATCTACCATTACGAGCGCATCATATTTATCAGCCAGGTCGCATATCTTGTCCAGCGGCGCCACCACGCCATCCATGCTGAACACCCCATCGGTAACAATGATTTTAAAGCGGTGGCCTTTATCAGTAGCGGCAATAAGCTGCGCTTCTAAATCTTCCATATTGCTGTTCTCATAGCGGTAGCGGGCGGCCTTGCAAAGGCGTACACCGTCTATAATGCTGGCATGGTTAAGGCTGTCGCTGATAATGGCATCTTCTTCTCCAAGCAACGGCTCAAACACCCCGCCGTTTGCATCAAAAGCCGCGGCATATAATATAGTGTCTTCAGTACCGTAAAATTTGGCTACTGCTGCCTCCAGGTCTTTGTGGATGTCCTGAGTACCGCATATAAAACGAACTGACGACATGCCAAAGCCGTGCGTATCGAGCGCGTCTTTAGCCGCCTGTATTACTTCCGGGTGCGACGACAGCCCCAGGTAGTTGTTGGCGCAAAAATTAAGTACTGTCTCGCCGGTATTCAGCGTTATCTCCGCGCCCTGCGGCGAAGCAATAATGCGTTCTTTTTTATAAAGCCCGTTTTCTTTGATGCTTTCCAGTTCGGCAGCTAAGTGCTCTTTGATTTTTCCGTACATATTATTTAGTTGTTGTTTATGGCCTCACCCCCGGCCCCTCTCCGAAGGAGAGGGGAGGAGCTTCACTCAAATAGTTTTACGTATGCAAAAGTATTATAAAGTATTTAATTCAGGTATGTTGTTTAGGGTTCAGCCATCAGAGTGCAACTAATTCCCCCTTTGGGGGTCAGGGGGCTTCCACTATCTCAATTCCCTCTCCTATATATACAATTGTCTTCTTCACCACCTCAAGCCCCATTTGGCGCAGCGCAAAAGCATATCCTTCAAGCTGCGTGGCATAACTATCCTTATGCGCCCCGGTTTTATAATCCAGCAGATAGGCTTTACCATCCTTTATAGATACACGGTCGGGCTTAATGTTAGGCATATTTGGGCTAATGATGTTGTGCTCGTTATATACCGTATTCCCTTCTGCGAAGAAAACTTCCAGGTCAGGGTGGGTAACCACAAGGGTAACTATCGCTTCCATATCCTCCTGCTGGCTGTGGGTAATGAGGCCGTTCTCAACCGCCTTCATAAGCGCCATTGGAATATCATTTGCAGTCTCTATATAGGACAGCACCTCGTGGGTAACGTTACCAAATTCTATGGCCTGCGCCTGGGTGTTGCCCCACATCAGGGCTTCGCGCTGCGCAATTTTTACCCTGCGTGGATTAAAACGGTCTTTTACTACGGCAATCTTAGGCTGTTTTTCTTTAAATTCCTGTGGTTTTGAAAGTCTTGAGCTGTTGCCAAATTCATATTCCGCTATCCGGTTATCAAAAACGTTCTGGTTTTGCAGGTACTCTATAAAGTAGCTCGACATATTATTAGTTGCCACTGCGCCACTGCGTGTAAAGTTGCGGTTACTAATTATGTACAGTTGCTCTTCGGCACGGGTAAGTGCCACATATAATATATTGATGTTATCCAGTATGGCTTCCTGCTCTTTAGTATGATAAAGCTCTGCGGCTTTTTCGCCATATTCGGCTACGGCGCGGCTGCTGTCTATCAGGGCCTTTTCAAATTCGAGTGTGGTGTCGTCTACTTCCAACCACAACTTGTCGCGGCGGCTACGGCTGTAATCTTCTTCCGCAAAAGGGAAAATCACCACGGGGAACTCCAGCCCCTTGCTTTTATGTATGGTCATGATGCGCACGCTATCGTCGCCCTCCGGCGAAGGGATGCTGAACTTGCTGCCGTTCTTATCCCAATACTCCAGGAAGTCGGATATGCCGCTCTGGGTGCGCACGTCGCGCTCCAGCACCAGGTCGAGGAAATACTGCACATAACTCTGGTTGCTTTTTTCCTTGATGAAAGCATCTATAATGCTTTCCACGGCTTCGTAAAGCGATTTCTTGCGGCAGTCTTTAAACGAAATGCTAATGCCGTGACTGCCCAGCCATGCTTCGAGCGTTGCTTCATCGGGCTGCTCCATACCCTGGGCGATAAAATCATGTGTGCCCAGGCGTGTCTGTGTGCGGCTGGCAAAGTATAAAAAGTGTGCTTTGGCCTCTTTGTTTTCGTTGCTCTTAAGGTAGCGCAGCAGGTTAATGATGAGCTTTACCTCAGTCGCGTTTTGTATCAGCAGCGTTTCGCTTGATAGTATGGGTATGTTTTCTTCGGTAAGGTAGTTTGCTAAAAGTATACCCGGCTGGCGCTTTCGCGTAAGCAGCACAATGTCTTTGTACTGAAAACCCTGCGCAAGCGCCTTGTTTATGGTTGCCATTGTAGCTTCAAGGTATAAATCGTTTTTTGTAAATTCTTCGTCCTCATCGTCAACGTCTCCCCCTTTGGGGGCCGGGGGGCTTGGCAGGAACGAAATGTTCACATAGCCGCCGGCTTTTGTGTTTATAGCCTGAAAACTGTTGGCATACATCTCCACATAATCGGCATCGTCAAAACGATTGGCCAGATACGTAAAGAAGCTATTATTAAAACCGATGACTTCGCTGTAGCTGCGGTAGTTGGTACCCAGTGAAATGGTTTCTTTTGATGGATTGCTAAAGGGGTTAAAGGTATCTTTGCCCAGTGCTATAAACTGCTCTGCCTTACCGCCCCGCCAGCGGTAAATGCTCTGCTTGGGGTCGCCCACAATCATGAGGGAGCCGCGCCCGGCAATGGGGTCTTCGCCCGCCAGGGCATTGTCTATAAGCGGGATGAGGTTGTGCCACTGCATGTGGCTGGTATCCTGGAACTCATCAATAAAAAAGTGGCGGTAACGCTCGCCCAGGCGCTCGTATATAAACGGCGCGGGCTGGTTTTGTATCTCTTTATGGATAATGGCGTTAAACTCAGATATCGAGAGCACGTTCTGTTCCTCCTGTATGCGTTTTAGTTCCTGCCCTATGGTATTGAGCAGCGACAGCGGTGTGATGTTTTTAAGGAAGGCTGTATAGAAATTTTTCTGCTCATAATTTTTGTAGACCTTGCGCAAAAGTACAATCAGTTTTTCTGCAAGGCTTTCAATAATGGCGCGGTCTTTGGCCGTTTTGTTTACTTTTATATCGTCAGTTTCAAAGTAGCGTTTATGGGTAGGTTTCAGTTCGCCGTCGCGGATGTAGCCAATGTGCTTGGGGAAATACTGCCCGGAAAACGATTTGTGGTCTACGCGGTTACTGTCGAGCACATCGAGCATTTCGAGGGCCAGGGCTTTGCACTCGGCTTCCAAGGCATCCACCATTACACGCAGCTTATCTTTTATCACCATAAAATCGGCAATCGACTTGGTGCTGAACTGCTCCAGCTCGGCGCGGTGGTTTTCGTCGATTAACAGCTTACCGGTCTCAAAAAGCTCGTAGGTTACGTCCCAACTCTTATCGTTGTCGGTTTTGTCCAACGAAAAATCTACGAGGAGGGAGGTAAGCACCGGGTCATCGCCCGCCTTGGCAATTACGGCATCTACGGCTTCCTGCAAAAGCAAATCCGTTTCCAGCGAAATGTCAAAACTTACCGGCAGGTTGAGGTCGTGCGCAAAGGCGCGGATTACCTTGTGGGTAAAACGGTCGATGGTACTGATGTCAAACGCGGCGTAGTTGTGTATAATGTTCTTGATTATGGCGCGGCTCTTGTCTTTTATCGTTGCCAGCGAAAGCCCGGTTTCTATGTGCAACACTTCCATAAGGGCTTCGGCGCGCGGGCCGGGTTCGTCCTTTGCAAAGTCGGATAAGTTGAGTATAATACGGCTCTTCATCTCTTCCACGGCCTTGTTTGTAAAGGTTATGGCGAGTATGCGGCGGTAGGCGTCGTCGGTACTGGCAGTAAGCAGTATGCGCAGGTATTCTTTAACCAGCGTGTAGGTTTTGCCCGACCCTGCCGAGGCGTTGTAAATGGAAAATGCGGTGTGTGGCATAGTACAAATATAGTGAAAGGGGAGTGGGGCAAGAATAATTTTATTAAATTTGCTACATGTTGTCTGCAAGCCAAATACAAACCATTATAGATGTAATGAAGCCCTATCATCCCAAAAAAATAGGGATATTTGGTTCTATGGCCCGAAATGAAGAAACGCCAAACAGTGATATTGATATACTGTACCAATTTCATGAACCTATAAGCCTTTTTGAAAAAGCCGATATTAAGGCAATTTTGGAGAGGAAACTGAATAGGGAAGTAGACTTGGTTTCAGAAAAGTTTATGAATGCGATATTTCGCAGTCATATTACTACTGATATAAAAATTATTTATGGAGGCTAAAGATAAAAATAAGCTGAGGTTACAGCATATTTTAGACAGCATAAATAAAATAGAAATCATAAGGGAAGGGCTTACCTATGAAAGCTATCTTGCTGATTGGAAAAGCCAGGATATTATTATCCGGAATATGGAGATTGTCGGTGAAGCCGCAAGGCATATAGACGATAGTATTACAGAAAAGTATCCAGATGTAGAATGGAGAAATGCCAGGGGAATGCGTAATTTCCTCATACATGCTTATTTCCAGATTGATCATGATGAGATATGGAAAACAGTTGTAAATGATATCCCTGTGCTAAAACACCAGATTGAAGATATACTTCGTAATATTAGTTAGCTGTTTTCGTTATAGAAATTCATTACTCCATCACCCAGTTACCATTACCATCCTGAGTTACCACAGTAGTTTCAGTAGTATAATCACCCGCTTTTAAATGTGAGTAGTAGGTTAGGTCAACACATATCCTTCCGTTTTTGCTGTATATCTTTGGCATATACTCGCCCTCCTCTGCAAGGCTGGTAAATGCAATTGCGGCTATATCATCTTCATTGGTAATATCTATAAGATAGTAATAATAATGGTTGAGCGGGCCAATGCTAAACCGCTGCTTATCAAAACTGCAAAGCACGTACTTGTTGTTCCCCGCCGTAATTTGGTCTGCCTCCATAAGCGTGTTACGATCCGGTTCATTTATAAAACTATTGCGGTCTATGGTGTAATGGGCTGCGAGGTTCGGCGCGTTTTTTTCAGCCATTTCTCTGGAATAGAAAATATCGCTCACTTCTTTACGGGTGCTGCCATACAGTACATACGATGCTGTACTGTCTGAAAACATAAATGTGAGGGGTATGTCGCTGAACTTATAGCTACGCTCAGTAACATCATCATTTGTAACCATGGTAACATTTCCCTCCGTGTTTAGTGGTTTTATTATTACAGGTTTTTCCTTGCGGTTGCAGCCTGACAATGACACGATAAAGGTGCAAATGAACAGGAGACTTTTAGTTTTCATGATTAGGGTGTTGGTTTAAAGGACGCTAATTGTGTAATTTGGCAAAATTTTGTAATAAACCGGTGCAAATTATATCAATTTCTTATTTTTTAGTAAAGCGGAATTGCCTAAATTTGGTTTAAAATTAATACTAATAAATAAAATCATACATAACCATGGCATTTGAACTACCAAAACTTCCTTATGCATACGACGCTTTAGAACCCCACATTGATGCTAAAACTATGGAAATTCACCATACTAAGCACCATAATGCCTATACTACAAACCTTAACAATGCCATAGCAGGTACCGACCTTGAAGGCAAAACCATAGAAAACATACTGCTTAACCTTGATACCACTAATACGGCAGTGCGTAACAATGGCGGCGGTTTTTATAACCATAACCTGTTCTGGACCATACTTTCGCCAAACGGCGGCGGCGAACCCACCGGCGAACTTGAAGCGGCTATAGATAAAGCTTTTGGCTCATTTGCGGAGTTTAAGGCAAAATTTAATAAAGAGGCCACAACACGCTTTGGCTCGGGCTGGGCATGGCTTTGCGTGCACCCGGGTGGCAAGCTTGAGGTATGTTCTACCGCTAACCAGGACAACCCCCTAATGCCGGACCTTGGCTGTGGCGGAACGCCAATTCTTGGCCTTGACGTGTGGGAGCACGCGTACTACCTGAACTACCAAAACCGCAGGCCTGATTATATTGAGGCATTCTGGGCACTGGTAAACTGGGAAGAAGTAGCAAGGCGCTACGCTAACGAAAAATAATTTTTCTTTAATTTTAGATAATGAGAACGGGTGCTGAAAGGTGCCCGTTTTTTTGTTTAAATTTGGTGTATGTTTAGTCTTAATACTTTGTACTCAATACTATAAAAATGCCGTACAACGAAAACACCATACAGCGCATCCGCGAAATACTACAGCAAAAAGGCGTAGGCTTTTATGAGAAGGCCATGTTTGGCGGCATCTGCTTTATGGTAGATGACAAGATGCTGTGCGCCTGCAAGATTGAAAAGTCTACGGGTGAAGACCGCCTGATGTGCCGCCTGGGCCCGGAAGCCGCTGATGCAGCCCTGAAGAATGACGAAGTTACTCCCATGGAATTTAACGGCAAAAGCATGAAAGGCTATGTGTATGTAGAAGCCAGTGCTTTTACTACCACAAAGCAGCTTAACCACTGGCTGCAGCTGTGTCTTGATTATAACCCGTTTGCAAAGGCGAGTAAGCGGTAGATAGGGTGCGCAGCAACGTCTACAATCCCAATAAACCACCCGCCCTGCGGGCACCCCGCAAGAGGGAAATGCCACGGTTGCTCAAAATATTCGAGTGAAGCTGCTCCCCTCTCTTTCGGAGAGGGGCTGGGGGTGAGGCTCTTAAAACAACCTTAACTGCTCCCCCCTGGTGCCGTCAAATAAATCGGTGCGCAAATCAGGTATACCCTCATTGTCAAAATACTTTTGCCGGCCTATCTTAAAGGTGGTGTGTATCATCTGGGCAATGTTGCCTTCGCCGCGTTTGCGTTTTGCCACGTTCTTTTCGCCCAGTTTACCGCCGTGCATGCTGGCTATCTGGTTCAGCACCTTGTCGCGGCGGTCAGGGTAATGCTCATTAAGCCAGTCTATAAATATAGGCTCTACCGTATCGTTAAGCCGCACCAGTGTGTAGCCAAAGCTTTTGGCACCCTTCTCTGCTATTACTTTAAGGGTGTTCAGTATCTCCATACTGTTAAGCCCGGGAATGATGGGCGCGACCATAACATGTACCGGTATGCCGTTTTGAGTTAGCATTTCTATAGCAGCCAGCTTGGTGTTGACCGATGAGGTTCGGGGTTCCAGCTTGCGGCGCAGCTCCTCATTAACAGTGGGTATGCTTAACGATACCGTAACCAGGTTCTTGCCGGCCAGCTGTTTGAGTATGTCGATGTCGCGGGTTACCAGCGCGTTCTTGGTGAGGATGTCTACCGGGTGGCGGTAATCTAAAAATACCTGAAGCAGCTTACGGGTTATTTGCAGTTTGCGCTCTATGGGCTGGTAACAGTCGGTATTGCCCGACATTAAAATAGATTCCGGCTTATAGCCACGCTTTTTAAAGAACTGTTCCAGCAGTTCGGGTGCATTTTTTTTAACCATTATCTTCCGCTCAAAGTCTACTCCCGCGCTGTAGCCCCAGTACTCGTGTGTGGGGCGTGCAAAACAGTAGGCACAGCCGTGCTCGCAGCCCTGGTAGGGATTCATGCTGTAAGCCATGCTCAGGTCAGGGCTTTTAACCGGGTTCACGATCGTTTTTGGGAACACTTCCAGTATCTCGGTCTTGGCTACGGTTTCTTCAAATTCATCATCATATATAGACTTTTCATACCGGTACTGCAAAAAATGGTTATGGATATTTTGCACAGCGCCCTGTCCTTTTATAGTTTCCTTTTTCATAGTTATGCCATTTCATTTGCTTATGGCAAGATAGCACTTTTATGAGATTAAAATAACACTTAACAGAAAATAATCTTATAAAATGTTGTAAGATTTTGAATTATACCGAAAAATTTACAATTTTTAAACAATTTATTTGAACTCGATATAAATAAATAATATTGCAGTCTTTTTTTTATGATTTTTTTAACGATATTTGCTTTATACATTTATTAACCAATTCAACGGAGTGTGCCGAAAATCCTTAGAAAGAGTAGGCGTTAATTTTTTATTATTATGGGATTTTTACAGACAATTAAAAACAAACTGGGTATTGGCGGGGTTAAAGTAGAACTTGTTGTTCCCGGCACGGTAGACAAAACAGCTACAAGCATTACCGGTAAAGTAAACCTTACTTCAAAAAGCGAGCAGGAGCTTGTATCGCTTAAAGTTACACTTATAGAAGAGTATTCTACAGGCAGGGGAGACGACAAAAAAACCACAACGCTTACCCTGGGGCAGTTTGACCTGTCGTTAGGTGGTGCTAAAATAAAACCGGGAGAAACGATTACCCACAATTTTGATTTACCTTTTTCGCTGGTAAAATCATCTAACCAGAGCCTTGCCGAAAAAGGCGGTGCGTTAGGTGCTATAGGTAAACTGGGCTCGTTTGCAAACAACGAAAAATCAGCATATTTTGTAAAGGCCGAAGCAGATGTTAAGAGCGCTGCTTTAGATCCGGACGATAAAAAACCTATCCGTATAGTATAATTTCCTTTTTTTAGGACATTAAAAAAAATGCCGTAAACTTTAGGGTTTACAGCATTTTTTATTTACAGTAGTTTAATATAACTAAAGTTTTTCCAGCTGGCCTATTTTCTCAAGCTGAGTACCTTCCGGCACAAGCGCCACGTTTATTAATATTTCGCCGTTTATCGATGTAGTGGCCTGGCTCAGCTGCGCATTGATTTTACCCGGCGTAAGCTTGTACATAGCGCCCGTAATAGGGTCTACAATAATACCCACAAGGCCACCAAAAACAATGTTGCCGATATACCATGCATTAAATTTTCGCTCAAGCTTCGTTTCAAAGTCTTTATAGCCTTCCAGGCGAATAACCACGGTGTGCGATTTTTTGCGCACCAGCTTGATATCCATTGGCGTACGGCCTTCAAAATTGCCGTCTATTAAAATGCTGGCTTTTGCAGGGGTGCTTGTAAAGTTTACATATTGTTTAGAACCCGATACTATAGTGGCGCATCCGGTGGCAGAAAGCACAAGGGCAAAGGCCGCAAGTGCTGTTAAACATTTTTTCATTTTGTTTGCTAAAATTGGTTTATCCGGCAAAAATAGTTTTTTTGACGTAAGCCAAGCTCAAAAACAAAAATTAATACGGAGATAATATGGTTAAACAACCGGCATTACCTTAGGCGGGAACATATGGTCCCGCCAAAAAGCCACTACCTGGGATAATGTAGTAGTCACTTTTTCAACAGTATCCGGAATATAATAGCTATGTATAAACGTGTACTGTTTTTCTGTAACTTTTGGCTGGGTAAGCATCAACAGTGTGTAAGGCAGTTTAGTGGTGTCAAACGTTTCGTGCATATATACCATATTACGCGTGTTTGGTATTTCTACACTTGGCGTGGCGGTGCTTTGCAGTAAAATGAAAATATCCGACAAATTATCTACTATGTATTGCGTTGCCTCACCGGATTCTGTAAATCCGATGCATTTATTGTTATACACGGATGATGTAAGGCTCTTACATAATGCAGTACAATCGTCAGGGTTATGGTGTAATAATATAATGCTTCCTTCTTTATTCATTCTTTCATATAGTACGGTACTTTACAAAAGTATTTTATTAAATTTAAAACAGGTTACAACATTATACACTAATTGTTATTAACCGTATATATTGGTTATTATTGACGGAAGGCGTTCACTAATTATCACCTATAAAATTTAAGTGATTGGGCTTTGTTGTATTTACTGCATAAATATTTGCTAAAACATTTCATTAACTCAGCATGGTACCCGATTGTTTAATAATTTAATTTATTTTTGCGCAGTAAAACTACAAAAATGTCTTTAAAGAAAGCTTACCTTATTGTTATACTCGTTTTGCTGGCCGACCAGCTGTCTAAAATTTATATAAAAACCCATTTTACCCTTGGGGAGGCAAAAGAAGTTTTTAGTTGGTTTTACATACAGTTTATAGAAAATGAAGGCATGGCCTGGGGTACTACGATACCGTATTGGCTGGGTGGTAAGATAACACTTACTGTTTTCCGTATAGGAGCAGTGATAGGTATAGGGTGGTGGCTGGCCGATACAGTTAAGAAAAAACAATCGCCATACCTTATAGTTTCTATAGCGCTAATACTTGCGGGGGCTTTTGGAAACATTTTAGATTCGGTTTTTTACGGTGTTATTTTTACCGATAGCAATTCCCAGGTTGCGGTGTTTAATACCACTCAGCATTATGGCAAATGGTTTGAAGGAAGGGTGGTAGATATGTTTTATTTCCCTATATACAGGGGTGAAAATTTTACTTTTTTCAATGCCATATTTAATGTTGCCGATGCTGCCATATCTGTAGGAGTGGGTATACTTATTATATTTAATAAAAAAGCATTCCCTAAGCACGAGGAGGAACCGGTAAAGAATGAGGAATTGCAGTAGCCGAAGTGTTAAGTGGATTATCGGGAATACAGATTAGTGAAATTATTGTAATTCGGGGATAAAAGAATACACCCGCTCGGGTGTTACACAATAATCCAAAGGGATATCCGTGTCGTTACAAGCGATATCCTGATGTTCAGCTTCGAAAAAAGATAAGCCTATTTTTATAACATCCGGCTTGCAGGCGGCTAAAAAGCGGTCGTAAAACCCTTTGCCATACCCCACACGGTGGCCTTTAGTATCAAAGGCAAGCAGGGGTACAAATACCACATCAATTTTTTCCGGGGGCACTTCAAGCCCGTCTATAGGTTCGGGAATACCGTAAGCGCTTACTACAAGCTTTGTGTTGTTAGTAAGCAGGTAGTGTACCATATTGCAACTCTCAAAGTCAGCCCGTGCTATCACAACCTCCTTATCACGGCCGAATAATATGTGCTGAATTACATCGGTGTGCACCTCTTTTTGGTTTTCTATAGTAAGGAACAGGTGATAATATGTTTTATCCCAAACAGCTAAATGCAGCAGCCTGTTAGCTATCTCCAGGCTTTTTTCTTCTACCTCGGCAATTGAAAGTTCCTGCCGCAGGTGTTTGTATTTATGGCGCAGTTCTTTTTTAGTCATATACAAATATACTCACTCTGTAAGGTGGGGTTATAAAAAATCCCGCCTTTTAAGGGGCGGGATTGCATTTTATATTTGTTTTTTTAGGACTCTCCTTCTTTTTTTTCTAATGTGCTGTTCTTTTTGCTGTAGGCAAAGTAAAACACTATACCCAGCGCCATCCAGCCAATAAGCCTGGCCCAGTTTAACCAACCAAGTCCATAGATCATGGCAAGGCAAACAACCACGCCTAAAATTGGTACAATCGGCACCCATGGGGTTTTAAATTCACGCACCATATCAGGCTCTCTTTTGCGGAGTATTATTACTGATATACATACCAAAATAAAGGCAAACAGGGTACCAATGCTGGTCATGTCGCCCACAATATCACCAGGTACAAACGCTGCGAATAAACCTACTATTACTAATATTACAAGATTGGCTTTATAAGGGGTTTGGTATTTAGTGTGCAGGTGGCTAAAAAATGTAGGTAAAAGCCCGTCTTTACCCATAGCATAAAACACGCGGCTCTGGCCAAGTAGCATGACAAGTATTACTGATGAAAACCCGAACAGAATGGCTACGGTAACAAAATCTGCCAGCCATGAGTACCCTATCATATATTTGTTAATGGCAAAAGCTACCGATGCCTCTTTGCCTGTAGTACGAAAATCTTCTATTGTAGCAACGCCCGTTAGCACGTGTGCAAATAAAATGTACAATACGGTACAAATGGCAAGAGAACCCAGGATGCCTATAGGCATATCGCGTTTGGGGTTCTTGGTTTCCTGTGCGGCGGTACTCACAGCATCAAAGCCAATAAAGGCAAAGAACACTGTACCCGCGGCACCGAGTATACCCATAATGCCACCAAAATTATGTGCTACGTGCGAATCGTCTGTATAGGTAGACGCTTCAGGGATATAGGTTGCATGGTTTTCTGCCTGGATAAACTGCCAGCCAAATACGATTATAAGTACTACGATGGTTACTTTTACCAATACGATAAGGCCATTTACAAAGGCGGATTCCTGGGTGCCTTTAATAAGCAGCAGGCTTATAGCGCCTACAATAAAAAGAGCAGGCAGGTTGATGATGCCATCTATGCCTTCCGGCGAGGTTTGAAAAGGGGAGTGGCACCACTCATACGGTATAGGGTTCATGTGGAACACCGTGACCAGCAGGTTGTTGAGGTATTCACTCCAGGCAATGCCTACCGTTGCGGCTCCCACGGCATACTCCAGGATAAGGTCCCACCCTATAATCCAGGCCAGGAATTCGCCCATGGTAGCATAGGTATAGGTGTATGCACTACCGGAAATGGGAATGGACGAAGAAAGCTCTGCATAGCAAAGGCCGGCAAGCGCGCAGCCTATAGCCGCTACGATAAAGCCAATGGTTACCGACGGGCCGGCGTTTTGTGCTGCCGCAGTAGCCGTGCGTACAAAAAGCCCGGCACCTATAATGGCGCCGATGCCCAAGGCAATAAGCGACCATGCTGTTAACGTTCTTTTTAATCCTTTTTCAGATGCCGAAGCTTCGGCCAGTAAGAGGGCTAACGGTTTCCTTCTCCAAATAGACATATATAGTATGTGTTTAGTGTTTTTATTAGAATTTCCAAATATAGCGGTTTTGAAAATATTACAATAATTTTAACGAATTAATATAGCCTTTAACTTTAGTAGCCCCTAACGGCTGTAAAACAAAAACATCCTTGCCGAATGTATCGATAAGGATGCTTATAGTAGTGTTAGTGCAGTGTCTTTATTTTTTGCGTGGTGCGCGTTTTGGTGCAGCCGGTGTTTCTTCAGCCGGTGTTTCTTCAGCCGGAGCTGCTTCAGCTTCAGATGCTTTGTCTTCAGCAATTACTTCGTCAAGAAAATCAATGGTTTCGTCAGCTTCGCTAAGCAGCGCGTCAGCTTCGGCAAGTGCGTTGTCGGCAAGCTCTTCAAGTTCCTCCTCGTTTAAAAAGCGGATGTCCTTATAGCTTATTTCCAAAAGATAACCTGTGCTTACTTCTTCGATAAGGCCAAAGAACTTCTCATTGCCCTTACCGTTTACGTTAGTACCCCACAGGTGGAACAGGCCTATTTTTTTCTTTTCCTTTTTTACGGTCTTCTTTCCTTTTTTGGGCTTGCTTTTCTCTATAACAGTGAATTCAACCACCCTTAAATCTTCTCTGTTCATATTGTTTTTTTAATTTACATTTTGGTAACGCAAATTTAACACGCATAAAATAAAAAAGCGGGTTTTCAATGTTAAGGATTGCAGTGTAGGTAAAAACTTAACATTGGCAGCTGGCAGCAGTGGAAATTTACTTTTTTTGAAGCGCTTTTTTACAGAATAAAAAGTATAACATAAATGCCGCGTCAATACCTAACAGCAATAGCATGTCGCGACGGCTTATGCTTTTAGTGCCCGGGTTTACATAGTTGCCATCTATAAAAAAGAATAGCGCAACCATATTAATGACGCTAAGCAGCAGGGCTGTGATTCTGTATATCATGTTTAGTTACAAAAGGCAGCATATTTCTACTCAATACTGCAATTTTCTGCCGTCAATGTACTTAGTGTAACCGGATTATAATTGCCGGAAATACTACCACTAACCATTCCGGGCAAAATATTTCCAACCGCACATAAATCTTTAAGGGAAGCATTAGATTCGATACGAATTTCTCCGGAAAAACCGGATATATTTTGAAGCCCGTTTAGCGTTGCCAGAGAAGGATTATTTAAAACGCGAATTCTATCAGAATTTGTTACACTGCTAAGTGCTTCAATAGATGTTAATGTGTTATTACCCTCTATTATTATGCCGTTTGCCGTAGTTAATGACTGTAGTCCATTTAATGATTGTAATAAATTATTATATGAAATAGAAATACTGCCTGTTGTTAATGATTGCAGGCCACTTATTGATTGTAATGAACTATTAGACCCAATGTTAATATAGTCTATAGTGAGTAACGATTGCAGGCCACTTATTGAATTTAATGAATTATTAGACCAAATAGTAATAGTGCCGGCATCGGTCAACGATTCTAGACCTTCAAGTGAAACCAGTGAGGGATTAGTATAGCTGTAAAAATGACCTAACGTTGTTGTATTTTCAAAAGCATTTCCTAAAGAGCTAAGTGATGGATTTTCAAAAAGAGTTACACTTGCCCCGGATAAAATACTAAGCCCATTGAGGTTAACTATTCCTGTTCTTTGAAAATAGCAATGAAGCTTAACTTGTATGCTGGTGGGCAATGCTGTTAAATCCGGGCAATCTACAACTTCCAGGTTGGCTATTTCGTTACAGTTTTCAAGGCCATGAAAGCTTTGAAGGGCATTACAATTTTGTAAATTTAAAGAAGGTATAGCAGCAAGCTTTTGTAATCCATTTAGATTTACTAAAGCACTGTTATGGTGAAGATAGATTTTATTTTCGTAATTCAACCCAGCAGAAACCGACACGGTGGGTATATTAATGGTTTTTAACGAGCGCAAGCCCTGCAGGTTGGTTATAGCTGTATAGGATATTTCAATATTTTGGGTCTCTCTCACATTATGAAGCCCTTCAAGTGAGGTAAGCTGGGGGCAATTTTGTATCTTTATATTCTTTATGCCTGTAATTTTGCTTAAAGACGCAAGGCTGGTAATATCCGATGCTGCCACACTATTACCAAGTACAAGGTAATTCAATCCATTACAATCGGGCCCTATGGTTTGGGCCACAGCGTCTAACTCGGCCTGGGTAGTTACCGATATACCGTTAAAACAGTCATAATTAATTACTACAGGCTCGTTGCTGTCATCAGAATTGCAGCCCATAGCTACAACTGCAATAAGGCTAAGCACTAAATGTTTAATTTTCATAAAAGTTGGTTTTATGCGGTAAAGATAAATAAATCGGGATATGAACAAGAGCGACGATGGATTTTTTTAAAGCGTTGGGTTGTCCATAATTTGGGGTGCACCTTTTACATTATTCCCTTAGAAATCCCATCACTTCAAAAAAATCATTACATTCGCAAATTGATTTTTTGAACCTGACTATAATGACTAAGAAGTTTACTGAATATAAGGGCCTTGACCTGCCTGTAGTGGCAAGCGAGGTGCTTGATTTCTGGAAGAAAGAGAACATATTTGAGCAAAGTGTTACCACGCGCGAGGGCAAACCCCAGTATGTATTTTATGAAGGCCCGCCAAGTGCAAACGGCCTGCCGGGCATTCACCACGTTATGGCCCGCGCCATTAAGGATATTTTTTGCCGCTACCATACCCAGAAGGGCTACCAGGTAAAGCGTAAGGCAGGGTGGGATACCCACGGCCTTCCGGTAGAGCTGGGTACCGAAAAAGAACTGGGCATTACTAAAGAAGACATAGGTAAAACCATTACCGTAGAAGAATATAACGAAGCCTGTAAGCGCACCGTGATGCGCTATACCGACGTGTGGAACGACCTTACCGAAAAAATGGGTTACTGGGTAGATATGGAAGACCCGTATGTTACCTACAAGCCAAAGTACATGGAGTCGGTTTGGTGGCTGCTAAAGCAGATTTATGACAAAGGCCTGCTGTATAAAGGCTACACCATACAGCCGTATTCGCCTAAGGCGGGCACTGGGTTAAGTTCGCACGAGGTAAACCAGCCGGGTGCCTACAGGGATGTGACCGATACTACTATCGTGGCGCAGTTCCGCCCCCTAACCCCCAAAGGGGGAATAGAGGAGAACTCTCTGGATAAAGCATTTGGACTTTCTGAGGAAAGAGCAGGAGATGATTTTATATTAGCATGGACGACAACACCGTGGACGCTACCAAGTAATACAGCATTGACCGTTGGCCCGAACATCGATTATGTATTAGTTAAAACCTTTAACCAATATACGTTTGAGCCTATCAATGTGGTATTGGCAAAGAACCTTGTAGGCAAGCAATTTGGCGGCAAAAAGTTTTTTGAGACAGAAGACGATGCCGCGTTCCTTACTCCCCCTTCGGGGGATGGGGGGCTTCCATATAAAATTTTAGCCGAAGCCAAAGGGGCAGCCCTTGTAGGCATACGCTACGAACAATTACTGCCGTATGTACTGCCGTACCAAAACCCGCAGGATGCGTTTAGGGTAATTTCGGGCGACTTTGTTACTACCGAAGACGGTACCGGTATCGTGCATACCGCGCCCACCTTTGGTGCAGATGATGCCAAGGTGGCGAAAGAAGCCAAACCGGAAGTGCCGCCAATGTTAGTATTGGATGAGTATGGCAACCCTGTGCCGCTGGTTGACCTGCAGGGTAAATTTACCAGCCATGTGGGCAGCCTGGCCAACCCTAACGGGGAGCCGCTGGAGCTTGCCGGCAAGTACGTTAAAAACGAATATTACGATAAAGATACGGCTCCGCAGCGCAGTGCCGACGTGGAGATATCCATCTACCTAAAAGAGAACAACAAAGCCTTTAAAGTAGAAAAATATGTACACAGTTACCCGCACTCATGGCGTACGGATGAGCCGCTATTATACTATCCGCTGGACAGCTGGTTCATAAAAATGACCGACGTTAAAGAGCGCATGTTCGAGCTTAACGATACCATAAACTGGAAGCCCAAGGCTACCGGCGAAGGGCGTTTTGGCAACTGGCTTAAAAACGCTAACGACTGGAACCTTTCGCGCTCGCGCTACTGGGGTATTCCATTACCAATATGGCGTACGGAAGACAAAACCGAAGAAATACTCATTGGCTCTGCCGAAGAATTATATAACGAGATAGAAAAAGCCATCGCGGCAGGTGTGGCAAGTGAGAATCCGTTTGCAGGGTTTGAGCCGGGCAATATGAGCGATGCGAATTACGATAAGATTGACCTGCATAAAAATGTGGTTGATGCCATAACGCTGGTGTCGCCATCAGGCAAGCCGATGAAGCGCGAAACCGACCTTATAGACGTTTGGTTCGACAGTGGCGCCATGCCCTATGCCCAGTGGCACTACCCGTTTGAGAATAAAGAATACATAGACAACCACACTTCGTTCCCGGCTGACTTTATAGCCGAAGGGGTAGACCAGACCCGTGGCTGGTTTTATACGCTACATGCAATAGGTACATTGGTGTTCAACCAGGTTGCCTATAAAAACGTAGTTAGTAATGGGCTGGTGCTCGACAAGAACGGGCAGAAGATGAGCAAGCGCCTGGGCAACGCGGTAGACCCGTTTACCACCCTGGGCGAATATGGCCCTGATGCCACCCGCTGGTACATGATAAGCAATGCTAACCCGTGGGATAACCTTAAGTTTGACATAGAGGGTGTGGCCGAGGTGCGCCGTAAGTTCTTTGGTACGCTGTACAATACGTACTCGTTCTTTGCGCTGTATGCCAATATCGACAACTTTAGCTTTGCGGAGCCGGAGGTGCCGCTGGAAGACAGGCCGGAAATCGACCGCTGGATATTGAGTGAACTTAATACACTTATAAAAGATGTAGACACGTTCTATGCCGAATATGAGCCTACGCGTGCCGCCCGTGCGATATCTGATTTTGTACAGGAAAACCTGAGCAACTGGTATGTGCGCCTGTGCCGCCGCCGTTTCTGGAAAGGCGAGTACGGCCAGGATAAAATAGCGGCTTACCAAACATTATATACGTGTTTAGTAACGGTTGCCAAACTTAGCGCGCCCATAGCGCCGTTCTTTATGGACAGGCTGTACAAAGATTTAACACAGGCTTCACAAAAAGACGCGTTTGAGAGTGTACATTTGGCCGATTTTCCGGCGTATGCTGATAACTATGTTGATAAGTCGCTGGAAAGCAGGATGCAGAAGGCGCAGACCATATCGTCGTTAGTATTATCTTTACGTAAGAAAGAAAGTATTAAAGTACGCCAACCGCTGCAAAGGGTAATGATTCCGGTACTTGACCCGAAACAGAA
This sequence comes from Flavobacterium sp. RHBU_24, assembly GCF_046613695.1. NCBI lineage: Bacteria > Pseudomonadati > Bacteroidota > Flavobacteriia > Flavobacteriales > Flavobacteriaceae > Flavobacterium > Flavobacterium sp. RHBU_24. The sequence continues at coordinate 37,484 of NZ_JBKJHD010000017.1, forward strand.
AGCAGAAATTGAGGCCGTATCCGATCTTATAAAGGCCGAAGTAAACGTTAAGGAGATTGAACTGCTGGACGATGCAAGCGGTGTGTTGGTTAAACAGATAAAGCCTAATTTCAAGGCGCTCGGCCCACGTTTTGGCAAAGATATGGGTTTGATAGCCAATGAGATAAAAGGTTTTGGGCAGGAGCAGATAGCAGCCCTTGAGGCCAACGGAAGCCTTGATATTGCAGTTTCGGGAAAAAGTATTACTTTAACCCCCGAAGATGTGGAGATTTCGAGCCAGGATATACCGGGCTGGCTGGTGGCTAACGCTGACGGACTGACCGTAGCGCTTGACATTACGCTTACAGAAGAATTAAAAAAAGAGGGTATAGCGCGCGAACTGGTAAACAGGATACAAAACATCCGTAAAGATAGCGGGTTTGAAGTAACCGACCGTATTACCGTAAGCCTTAAAGATAATGAGGTGCTGCGCGCTGCCGTTATGGCTAATGAAGCCTATATTAAAAGCGAAACCCTCACTGATACACTGATTTTCAGTGCAGAAGTAATAAATGGTACAGAAATTGAGTTTGATGATATAACAACCCTAATATTAATTTCAAAATAGATAGGAAAAAATGGTAGATGAGCAGCAAATAAGATACTCGGATGCGGATCTTGCCGAGTTTAAGGAATTAATTTCAAAAAAGATAGAGAAAGCAAAAGCCGATCTTGACCTAATCCGTTCAGCCTATATGAACGACCTCAATAACGGTACGGATGATACGTCGCCCACGTTTAAGGCGTTTGAAGAAGGCAGCGAGACGATGAGCAAAGAGGCAAACTCGCAGCTGGCAATACGCCAGGAAAAATTTATCCGCGACCTTAAAAATGCCCTTGTGCGTATTGAAAACAAAACATACGGCATTTGCAAAGTAACCGGCAAGCTTATCAATAAAGACAGGCTTAAGCTGGTACCACACGCGACCATGAGCATTGAAGCAAAGAATATGCAACGATAATTACTTTTAAAACCGCCATCAGGCGGTTTTTTTTGTTTTTAGTAGCACAGAGATTCGCAGAGCAAGCACAGAGATTCACGGAGATTTTTTAAATTTTAGATTGCGCTTACAGCGCGAGACCACAGAGTTCTATGGATACATCATACGTACAGCTTTGTGATCTCACACCAAAGGTGTCAATCTTTTCTTCTCTGCGAATCTCTGCGCTACAATAAAAAGATGTGCCCATACAATAGCTCATGGGAAGGTTAGGGTATGTCTTTCAAATTATGAAGTTTTTTAAGACCTGATTATATCAATAAGGCATGGTTATTACTTCCCCTTGGTTTTTTAATATCAGCAGGTTAGGAGGGACTTCTCCGTCAATTTTTTGGTTCGGGTACAAATGATAGATGGCAAACTTTTCAGCGTCAATAGTAACCTTTTCGTGCAGTGCATTCATGTACAGCCAGGGGTTTACAAAAGCCCAGTCAATATTTTTTATATTGCTTACATCTTCAAGGTCGCCGGTATCGCCAGAAAGGTATATTTTTTTGCCGTGCCAGGTTATAAGGTAAGAATAATGCTTGAATGAAACCCCGAATACCTTATGTTTTGTCCGGAACGCTTTGATATCAAAATCCGGAATTGTTTCGCCCAGTTTTTCCAGCTCGGGAATACTCCATGGGTCAAATTTTTGTCCTTCAAGTTTCTTTAAAAGGGTATGAGAATAATGGTCGGCATGCCGATGGGTAAATATGAAAATAGCATTGTCTTTTATATTATCTATTTCGGCTTTATCATATTCCATATATTTATGCGCGCCTGATTTATACGGAAAATCGATATACAGGTTTGAGTTGCCATCAGTAAGGTATAACCCACAATTTCCTATAAATTTAATCTTGATTTCGTTGGATTGGCTAAAGCCAAAGTTTGAGATACAGATTAGGGTAGCAATTAGTAATTTTTTGTAAAATTTTGTCATACGTGTAGTGTAGTTGTGCGTTTAGCGATTAGGTGTAAATATAAACAAAACCCCTGCTGTATTACCCCCATTGTTGTACAATTCTTATATTTTTCTGTAGCTTTGCTTTTATGGCAAACCCTACTTTTTTAGACAAGCTCAGCGCCCGGCTGGTGGCCGATTACGGTTCGCAGCTATCGGGCACCACCATAGTATTGCCCAATAAGCGCGCACGCATTTTTCTGTTAGAGGCGCTTAAGAGGCAGCTTTCGGGCACGGTGTTCGCGCCAAAGATCATCAGCATAGAAGATTTTGTGCAGGAAGTATCGGGCATACGCCCGGCGGACCCTATAGACCTGCTGTTTGAATTTTATACGGTGTATGCCGGCCTTACGCCAAAAGACAAGCAACAGCCGTTTGAGAATTTTGCGAACTGGGCCAAGACCCTCCTGCAGGATTTTAACGAGATAGACCGCTACCTGCTCAACCCGCAGTTTGTACTTACTTACCTGGAAAATATCGACGAGATAGAGCACTGGGCGGTAGACGTTGACAAGCGTACCCCCATGATAAGCAACTACCTCGAATTTTATAAACTGTTGCCGCTGTATTACACCTCGTTTTATACCCATCTCCTTGAAAAAGGTGTGGGCTACCAGGGGCTTATTTACAGGGAGGCTGTTAATAATATCGACCATTTTAGCGCAGGGTATAAGGGTACAAAATTAGTTTTCGCCGGTTTTAATGCCCTTAACGCTGCCGAAGAAAAGATCATTCAGCACCTTATGGCGCAGGGGCAGGCCCATATTTTTTGGGATATCGACTATGCCTTCCTGAGTGACCCCTACCACGATGCCGGGCTGTTCATCCGCCGTTTCCAGAAAGACTGGAAACAATATGCCGGGAACACCTTTGAATGGGTGGTAAACGATTTTGACCAGCCAAAAGATATCAATATCATTGGCACACCAAAAACCGTAGGACAGGCCAAAATAGCAGGCAAGATTATTGAGGAATTGCAGGCGGCCGGGCACAGCCTCGACAGGACCGCACTGGTGCTGGGCGAGGAAAACCTGCTGATTCCTGTATTGTACAGCCTTCCGGCCAATGTGGGCAGCCTTAACATTACTATGGGTTACAACAGCCGCAACAATCCCGCCCAGATACTCATCCAGAAACTATTTAAGCTGCATACTAATGCCATTAACCGAAGCGAAAAAAGCTATACGCTTTATTACCGCGAAGTGCTTGATGTGCTTACGCATCCGCTGGTAGAACCGTATATAAACGCAGGTAAATTAGTAGATACCATAAACTGCAATAACATTACGTTCTTTTCGCTCAATAAATTATTTGAGATACAGGGTGCCGCATCGCCATTTTTCCATCTGCTGTTTGACCGTTGGGGGCAGGATGCGGGTGAGATTTTAATCAGGCTCAGCAATATCTTATTGGAACTAAAAACCCTGCTTTCGCCCGACGAAAACGAAGATAAGATAACCAAGGCGTTTGTATACTCTATCTTTAAAGTAATAAACCGCCTGATAAATTATGCCGAAAAGCACGACCATATCAGCAACCTTAAGGTGCTGCACGCCATCTACAAACAGGTGATTGACCTGGCCGAGGTTTCGTTTGAAGGCGAGCCGCTGAGTGGCCTCCAGGTAATGGGTGTGCTGGAAAGCCGTGTGCTCGATTTTGAGAACGTGATTATCACCAGTATGAACGAAGGCAAGTTCCCCGCCGGGAAAGGCCAGAATTCGTTCATCCCCTATGATGTAAAGCGGGAACTGGGCCTGCCCACCTATAAAGAAAAAGACGCGATTTACAGTTACCACTTTTACCATTTATTGCTTCGCGCGAAAAACGTGTACCTGCTTTACAATACCGAAAGCGAGGGCCTTGATGCGGGTGAACGCAGCCGTTTTTTAACCCAGCTGGAGATTGAAAAGCGTCCGGCGCATACCCTCACTAAAAAAATATACAATGCCGAGCTGCCCACCAAGGCTTACGAACCTATGGAAGTAGCCAAGACCGATTTGGTTATGGAGCGTTTAAAGGAAATTGCTACGGTGAAAGGTTTTTCGCCCTCGGCGCTCACGGGCTATTTGCGTAACCCCATACAGTTTTATTTCCAACGGATTTTACGCATACGCGAAACCGATGAGGTAGAGGAGAACATAGCGCTGAATACGCTGGGCACCATTATCCACGGCGCGCTGGAGGAGCTGTATAAGCCAGTGCTGGGTAAATTCCTTTCTGTGCAGGATATTGTGACTATGGAGGGTAAGGCTAATGATGAGGTCATGAAGCAGTTTACCGAAGTGTATAAAGAGGGCGAGATAAAAAAAGGGCGTAACCTGCTGGCGTTTGAGGTGGCAAAGCGTAACGTAAATAATTTTTTGAAACAGGAAAAACAGGCTATAGAAAGCGGAGAAGCCATAAAAGTACTGGCGCTGGAAACAAAGTTTGACCGCTGGCTGGAGCATGAGGCGCTGCCCTACCCGGTACTGATTTCCGGAAATATAGACAGGGTAGAGGAGCGTAACGGCAAGCTGCGCATTACCGACTATAAAACCGGCAAAGTAGAGAAGCGCAATGTAACGCTTAAGGACTGGAACGGCCTTACCGCCGATGTAAAGAACGACAAGATTATACAGTTGCTTTGCTATGCTTTTATGTACGAACCGCTGGCTAACGGCCTTGAAATGGAAGCAGGCATCATTTCGTTCAAAAACATGAAAAGCGGTTTTATGGGCTTTAGCTTTAAAGATGGTTTTGATAAAACAGCCGATGCGGTTGCTGTTATTACTCCGGCTTTGCTGGATGCTTTTAAAGGCGAACTGGCCACGCTGATACTGCAATTGCTGGATGCGGCGGTTACTTTTAAAGAGGAAGTGTAGTAAAACACCATAGGTAACTAAATTTTTTCGGCTTCTGCGGTGTTGAGAATTAGTGAGTTATAGGCAGTAATAAGAAAGCAGTGAATAAACCATGAGATTTGCTTGTTTGGTATTAAAAATAATAGTAATATTGCACCCACAAAACCGGTCCTATAGCTCAGTTGGTTAGAGCACCTGACTCATAATCAGGTGGTCCCTGGTTCGAGCCCAGGTGGGACCACATAAGGTAAAAGCAATCACTTGTAAATTAAGTGGTTGCTTTTTTGTTTAGTAAGTATTTAAAAAGGCCTTGTGCTTTTTTAAATACTGTGCTTTTTTGATTTTATAAATTTTATACTCACAACAGCATTTTCCTGAAATTGTATTGTAAATATACCATTTTATTAACAAGGCTGCATCGTACCTTTGCCGCTCCTAATAACGCTTAAAAGATTCCCCATGAAACTAAGCCTCCTTCCCCTCGCCCTTGGCGGGCTTACCATTGGTATTACCGAATTTGTAATGATGGGCCTTCTGCCCGATATCGCTGCCGACCTTAATGTTTCTATACCCAAAGCCGGTTACCTCATATCGGCCTACGCGCTGGGGGTAGTGGTAGGTGCACCGCTGCTGGTTATTGCCGGCCGTAATGTGCCGCCCAAGAAAATGCTGGTAACACTGGCACTTATGCTTACCGTGTTTAACGCACTAAGTATTATAGCACCAGGCTATAATTTGCTCTTAGCTTCAAGGTTTTTATCGGGGCTGCCACATGGCGCCTTCTTTGGAGTAGGCGCTGTGGTAGCCAGCCGCCTTGCCGAAAAGGGGAAGGAGGCACGCAGCGTAGCCGTTATGTTTAGCGGCCTTACCATAGCTAATGTCGTAGGCGTGCCGCTGGGTACCTGGATAGGACATAACCTAAGCTGGCGGTACACCTTTGTAGTTATTGCCATTATAGGCCTTATTACCATTGTTAGCATGCTCGCTCTTATGCCGGTAACGCATCATGAAAAAACCGGGAGCGTAAAAACCCAGCTGGGCTTCTTTAAAAAATACCAGGCCTGGCTGCTTATAATCATTACCGCTATAGGTACGGGTGGATTGTTTTGCTGGATGAGCTATATTGCAAAACTGCTTACCGATGTATCTGGCTTTAAGGCAGAGAGCGTACCATATATATTAATGCTTGCAGGTACCGGCATGGTGGTGGGCAACCTGTTGGGCGCACGACTTGCCGATGCCTTTAGCCCCGCAAAGAGCCTGTTAGGTACTCTTATTGCCATGGCGATAGTGCTTACGGGGGTATACTTTTTGTCCGGCAACCAGGCAATATCGCTGGTACTGGTATTCCTTACCGGATGCCTGGCTTTTGCGCTCATAGCCCCTATACAGATGCTTGTAATACAAACGGCTAAAGGCGCCGAAATGATAGCAAGTGCTACCATACAGGCCAGCTTTAATATAGGTAATGCTCTGGGCGCTTTTTTAGGCGGGCTGCCGTTAGTATATGGTTATGGCTATACATCGCCAAACCTGGTAGGCATTGCTATGGTACTGGTAGGCATAGCAGCTACAGTGGTATTTATTAAAATGGCAAATCCCGCCTACGTAGTTGAAGGCGAAAAGCCAGTTATTATGCATTGAAATAGACGTTATCCCAATATCTATAAGTTAAAGCACTGTACACTCAAACGTTCACTACGAATTATTGATTTTGCCGTGTATATATAAATAGGAAAACCGCCCCTTCATCGGGGCGGTTTCCTTATTTTATCCGGTATTGTGTATTTTTTATCCGGCAGCAGAAAACTACTCTACTTCAGATACCCTTAAGGTATTAACCATACCGCGCTCTGCCACAGGCATCGCAGCAAGGTTAATGATTATATCGCCTTTAGATGCAAAGCCTTTTTCAGTTACTACAGCATTTACCTCTTCTATGGTTTCATCAGTACTAAGCGATTTGTCATAAAAGAATGAACTAACGCCCCAAAGCAGGCTCATTTGTGTAAGTATCTTTTTGTTATCGGTAAACACAAGTATGTGTGCGTTTGGCCTCCAGGCAGATATCTGGAATGCAGTATATCCGCTGTTTGTCATGGTACAGATGGCTTTAGCGCCTACGGTACCTGCCATTTGCGCAGCGTGGTAACATATCGATTTAGTGATATAACGCCTTGTGCGAACAGTCGGCACATTTTGAGGCACGTTAATAAGCGGAGAATCTTCTACAGCTTCTATAATCTGTGTCATTTTTTCAATAACCTGTACCGGGTAGCTTCCTACCGATGTTTCCCCGGAAAGCATCACAGCGTCGGCACCATCCATTACAGAGTTAGCCACGTCATTTACCTCAGCACGTGTAGGCGTAAGGCTGCTTATCATAGTTTCCATCATTTGGGTAGCCACAATTATAGGTATGCGTGCGGCCTTAGCTTTCTGGATTAGCTTTTTCTGGATAAGGGGCACCTCATGTGCAGGCATCTCTACACCCAGGTCGCCACGCGCCACCATAAGGCCGTCGCAATAAGCTACAATCTTATCGATGTTTTCTACGCCTTCCGGTTTTTCTATTTTTGCAATAATTGGAATTTTATAGGCAGAATGCTCAGCGATCAGCTCCTGGAGGTCTTCAATGTCGCGCGGCGTGCGTACAAAAGAAAGCGCTAACCAGTCGACCTCAGCTTTAATAGCAAAGATGGCGTCTTTTATGTCTTTCTCGGTAAGTGCTGGTAGCGATACTTTAGTATTAGGCAGGTTTACCCCTTTTTTAGACTTAAGCGGGCCACCCTGTACCACTACAGTAACAACCTCATCAACTTTATTGGTAGAAACAACCTGGAACATAAGTTTACCGTCATCAAGCAATATGCGTTCTCCAGGGTTTACATCCCGTGGAAATTCTTTATAATTCATATACACCCTTTCGGCAGTACCTGGAATGTTTTCTGAGGTCTGGAATGTAATTAAATCACCAGGGTTTACCACCACCTCTTCATTCATTACGCCTACCCTTAGTTTAGGCCCCTGAAGGTCGGCAAGTATTGATGTATTGTACCCAAATTCAGCGTTAAGGCCACGGATAATATCAATACGCTCCTGAACGTCGGCATAGTCAGCATGCGAAAAGTTTATCCTGAACACGTTTACACCAGCATCAATCATATCTTTTATGACTTCCCTTGTGCTGCAGGCAGGGCCTAACGTGGCTACAATTTTTGTTTTTTTGTTTGTCGGCATTCTCTTAAAAAATTAAGTTGTTCTTCGATTTTAGTTTATAGTGGTCTACTTTATAGGCGGTAGCTATGTATTTTACGGCAAGCAGGCCCTGCACTATAGCCGTATCTTTAATTTCACTGTTGTCTACTTTAAGTACATAATCGGCTGTTTTGAGCTCAGGAATAAAAAATATACTTGTACTTACAGCAAAATCCGGATTGGAAAAAAATGTACCCGTAGCCGTTTGTGAAGCTCTGATGTTGTTTTTGTTCTGGATAAGGTTCCAGGCGGCATCCTGGTAGGGGTCTTCAAAGTTATAGCGTGAAAAGTAAACAAGTTCATCTTGCTTTTTAACACCTATATCCTTATAACATTTCTCTAGCCTTATATCAAGTTCCCGGTTAACAAAATACGCAAGCCTGTAGTCTTCTAATGACGAATGGATAGCGATTAGCGTATAATCGGCGCTATCAAAATCATCTATTATTAACTTGTGAACAGCCATTGTATTACATTAAGCGGTAAATATAATACTTATAAATTATATAAAATAATCTTAAAATTAAGTTTATGCTATTTTATTCACGAAAACGTTTGAGCAAACTGCCAACTTCATTTATTTTTTGTTAATTTTTTCCTGAAATGCAAAAAAAGCCCGCTGAGATGCTTTTTCTTCCGCCTTCTTTTTTGATGTTGCACGCGCCCTTGCCACTATTTTACCATCTATTTTAAGCTTTACACCAAAATGTTTTTGTCCCTCAATACCGTTGTCTTCATAAATTTCATAATAAAATGGTTTTTTCTGCTTTTGGCACCATTCTATAACAAGGCTCTTGTAACTTATTACCTTGCCTTCCAGCTTTGGGATATCTACATAGGGCAAAATTACTTTTTCGTGGATAAATTTTTCGCAGGCTGCAAAGCCGCCGTCAAGGTATATGGCACCCACAAAGGCCTCAAAAAGGTTACCGTGTATGTTTTCACCGAAATGCTGTGCTGCAACTTTGCTCTCTACCCATTTTATAAGGTTGAGGTCGCGGCCCAGTTCATTAAGGTGTTCACGGCTCACAATTTTTGAGCGCATCTTAGTAAGGTAGCCCTCATCGCCGCCGGGTACCTCGTTAAACAGGTGTGCTGCAATAACAGCCCCCAGCATGGCATCACCCAGAAACTCAAGCCGCTCATAGCTAATAGGGCTGCCATTTATATCGAGCTTATTGCTGCTGCGGTGTGTAAAAGCCCTTCGGTAATGCTCCTGGTTAATGGGGTCAAAACCCAGGATAGTTTTCATTTCAGAAAAAAAAATCCCGCCTTCCTTAGGAACCTGGCGGGACTTAGTAAATATTTTTTTAAAGAATGCCATGGGCAAAATTATTCTTCAAGCTTTTTAACCAATACACATGCGTTGTGCCCGCCAAAACCAAACGTGTTACTCATTACTACTTTCATATCGCGCTTTTGGGCAGTATTAAAAGTAAAGTTAAGCTTAGGGTCTATGTTTTCATCATCGGTAAAGTGGTTGATGGTAGGCGGTACAATACCATGCACAATAGATAGTATTGACGCAATGGTTTCTATAGCCCCGGCCGCGCCTAAAAGGTGGCCTGTCATACTTTTTGTAGAGTTAAGGTTAAGGTTGTAGGCATGCTCACCAAAAACCTCCAGTATCGCTTTGCTTTCGGCAATGTCTCCCAGTGGTGTGCTGGTGCCGTGCATGTTTACGCCATCTACATCTTCAGGTTTTAAGCCCGCATCTTTAAGGCATGCCCTCATTACATTACGCGCACCAAGCCCCTCGGGGTGCGGTGCGGTAATATGGTGTGCGTCGGCACTCATGCCACCGCCACCTATCTCGCAGTATATCCTGGCACCGCGTGCCTTAGCATGCTCATATTCTTCCAGTATCAGTGCTCCGGCGCCTTCGCCCAGTACAAAGCCTTCACGGTCCTTATCCATAGGCCTGCTGGCTGTTTGGGGGTCGTCATTACGGGTGCTAAGTGCATGCATGGCATTAAACCCGCCCATGCCTGCTATGGTTACTGCCGCCTCGCTGCCACCGCTTACCATTACATCTGCATAGCCCAGGCGTATGTAATTAAAGGCATCTATAAGGGCGTTTGTAGACGATGCACAGGCACTAACTGTAGTAAAATTAGGCCCCCTGAAACCATATTTCATAGAGATATGCCCACCGGCAATATCGGCAATCATTTTTGGTATAAAGAACGGGTTGAACTTAGGCACACCGTTACCATTTGCCCAGTTTATAACCTCTTCCTGAAAAGTTTCAAGGCCGCCTATGCCGGAACCCCATATAACACCTACCCTGTCATGGTCAAGGGCTTCAAAATTAAAACCGGCATCATTTACAGCCTCTTCGCTGGCCACCATGGCATACTGTGCGTAGCGGTCCATACGGCGGGCTTCCTTGCGGTCTATAAACTCTTCTACATTAAAGTTTTTTAGCTCGCAGGCAAATTTGGTTTTAAAGTTGGTGGCGTCAAAGTATGTAATGGGCGCCGCGCCGCTTACCCCGTTTATCAGGCTGTTCCAGTATTGCTCTACTGTGTTGCCTATGGGTGTAAGGGCTCCTAAACCGGTTACCACAACTCTCCTTAATGTCATACAGTTACTTTTTGGTTTATTATTGTAAAACAATACCCATGTGCTCTTTCAACTGAGTGGTAAGAAAACATGGGTACTGTTCATAAATTATATAAAACTGCCGCGCACAGCGCAGCATTAACTCCGTTATGTTATAAAAATGGCATTGCAATGTATTAATAAACAATAACATCCATGCAATTTTAAGGCCGCACGGATGTTAGGTATTTATTACTTTTTTGCTTCTTCTATATAAGAAATAGCCTGACCAACAGTAGAGATGTTCTCAGCCTGATCGTCCGGAATCTGAATATCAAATTCTTTTTCAAACTCCATAATAAGCTCAACAGTATCTAGTGAATCGGCGCCCAGATCGTTAGTGAAGCTTGCTTCTGATACTACTTCATTCTCGTCTACGCCCAGTTTGTCTACGATAATCGCTTTTACTCTTGATGCAATGTCTGACATAATCTTTAATTTTAGAATTTAAATTGAACGGCAAAAATAAAAAACTTTATTTTAAAACCGCACATTCCCTAAAAAATGTGAGCACTAAGGTAAAAAATTAATTTTAGAAAAATGTTGTACCTTAGTTAATTTGCGGGATATTATTCTTTTTTTTGCATCCTGAAAAGGGTTTGTACCATGAAAAATATTGTAATCTTTGCCTCCGGAAGCGGCAGTAATGCTGAAAAAATAATAAGTTATTTCTTACATTCAAGTACTGCTAAAGTTGTATTAGTGCTTAGTAATAACGAAAAAGCGGGTGTTTTGGCAAAGGCCGAAGCCCATAATGTGCCCACGCTTGTGTTTACAAAAGAACAGCTTAACAGCGGTTTTGTACTGCGCCACCTGCAGGCGTTTAACCCTCATCTTATAGTGCTGGCGGGGTTCCTGCAAAAATTTCCGGGCGATATTATAGCGGCATATCCACATAAAGTAATCAATATTCACCCTGCCCTGTTGCCCAAGTATGGCGGAAAAGGCATGTATGGCGCCCATGTGCACCGCGCCGTGCATGAAAACGGCGACAAAGAGAGCGGCATTACCATACATTATGTAAACGATAATTATGATGAGGGCAACGTAATTTTCCAGAAAGCGGTTAGCATTGAAGAATGCCTGAGCCCCGATGAAGTAGCCCTTAAGGTGCTGGAACTGGAACATGAACATTTTCCGAAGGTTATTGAGGAATTGATTAACGGAAAAATTGATTAATTCCTCTATTAATTTGAAAATTTGAAAATGCCGTTGTTCCGCCCGATGGGCGAAGCTCAATCTAAAATCTACAATTAAAAATGCATACTGTACACATATATACCGATGGCGCTGCCAAGGGAAACCCCGGGCCGGGCGGCTATGGCGTAATATTAGAGCAGGTGGGCACCGGCTACCGCAAGGAGTTTTATGAAGGCTTCAGGCACACCACAAACAACCGTATGGAACTACTGGCCGTGATTGTAGGGCTGGAAAAGCTTAAAACACCGGGCACGTCGGTTCTGGTAGTATCAGATAGTAAGTATGTGGTAGACAGCATCAGCAAAGGCTGGGTTTTTGGCTGGGAGAAGAAAGGTTACGCCGGCAAAAAGAACCCCGACTTATGGAAACGTTTCCTGAAAATATACCGCCAGCACAAAGTAGACTTTAAATGGATTAAAGGCCATAACAGCCACCCACAAAATGAGCGCTGCGATCAGCTCGCCGTTATGGCATCTGCTCTGCCCCAGCTTAATATTGATGCGTTCTACGAGCAGCAGGGAGAGTGATTCATTTAAGATTTCAGATTGTAGATGCGTTGCCCTCGGGTCAGATTTATCAGCGTATGTAACGCTCAGGGGGAATTTATTATTCAGATTTGATTTTTGGAATTTTACAGAATAGAAAAACCCGGACGCGCCATGCATCCGGGTTTTTCTATGATCTGAACCGAAATCGATTGCGAACTACAGGCTAAAAATAGCCAGCACCAACAGTCCAACGCCTACAACAGAACCTATGCTTACAGCAAGTATCCTTGTAGCCATCCCAACAGGCAAATCGTCAGACGGCGTAAACCCCTCATTTTGATTTAGTGACATGATAATAAGTTTTTAATAGTTAGGTCTTACGGCTAAAGTTACTGCGTAATGTAACTTAACCCTCACAATAATACATTAATTTTTTCTTTACACATTGTTAATATTTATTTTTAACGAAAAATAAATTGTTTTATTGCTTAACTGTGAAATAAGATGGGGTTTCTCATAGAAGTTTTGCCGTATGATGGCTTTCCTGTACGGTGGCAGTATTTTTCGGGATATACTTCATCTTTAAATTGATTCCACGTTTGCCATGCCCCGTAAGTAAAAGGCCTGGCTGGATTAAACGGAATTTGCTCACCTGTGCGAATACAGTAGCCATACTGCGGTTCATTTTGCCTTTCTTTGTTGTAAGATGCTTTTGGAGATTCGTAATGATTTTGCTTTACTTCCCGCTTTTTTATTTCGATTTCATATCTTATGGGGCGAGCACCATGCGCTGCGCCTAATTCAAGTTCATCATCAAATTCCGTCAATCTTCTTTTTTTATAATTTGAAGTACTCTTGGCATAGAAATGATCTGTATAATCTAACAGTATTTCAGATGTGATATAATTTTTGCTTAGGCCCATAAAAGTTTTTTCATAAACAGGCCTTTTAATGAAAATCGCGTCATTTTCCTCCGCAATGTCTATGCACTTACTCCATGCCTCTTTATCAGGATTACCTGTAAATTGGTCAGTAAGTGTATTTAGAACATTTTGCTCCGTGTAAATACCAAACTCAATATTATTTTTAAACGAATAGTCATAAAGGTTAATTGAAGTCACAATTCCTTTCCGCTCATTACCGTAATATTTGGCATGGAGATTAGGAACATAAATAATACTGACAAAAGGAAACTGTTTAAAAAAGTCAAAATCATCTTTGCTTAAGCTCCTGCTAACCGCTGTCTCATTTTTACCAAACACTAATAATAAATGAACTTTTGGATTGTTTTTATGGTTATTGAAGATTTTTTTGAAATACTCATCAAGTTTAACATAAGGTGAAACTATCATTAGTATTTGCTTAGCATCCCAGATTATATCGTAAACTGCCTCTTCTAAGTCTTTACCGGTAATAAATTTATTCATGAAAAATAATATTGGTTGAAGTGTAAAACTAATAAAAATGTTAAAATATTTAGCATTGTCATCAAAAAATTGATTCGCGAAAGCTATAATACCATAACTTAAATTGATACTAACCATATTGCTTCTGTCACACTTATGCATTATCTTTGCGTCCTCAAAAATTGGGACATTAAGATGAACAAACTACTCATTGTGGGTACCGTAGCCTTTGACGCTATAGAAACACCTTTCGGCAAAACCGACAAAATACTGGGCGGGGCCGCCACTTACATAGGCTTGTCTGCTTCTTTCTTTAAAACGCAAAGCGCCATAGTATCGGTTGTAGGTGATGATTTCCCGCAGGAATATCTTGACCTTTTGACTGACCGCGGTATTGATATTTCGGCCATCGAAATAGTGCCCGGCGGCAAAACATTCTTTTGGAGCGGCCGCTACCATAACGACCTTAACAGCCGCGACACGCTGGATACACAGCTGAACACGCTGGCCGACTTTCAGCCAAAAGTACCCGAAAACTTTAAAGATGCCGATGTGGTAATGCTGGGCAACCTGCACCCGCTGGTACAAATAAGCGTATTAGACCAGCTTACCGCTACCCCGAAGCTCGTAGTGCTTGACACGATGAACTTTTGGATGGACTGTGCCCTGCCCGAACTTACCGAAGTTATAAAACGTGTTGACGTTATTACCGTTAACGACGAGGAGGCACGCCAGCTTACCGGCGAATACAGCCTGGTTAAGGCTGCTGCTAAAATTCATGCTATGGGTCCGGAATATGTTGTGATAAAGAAAGGCGAACACGGCGCACTGCTGTTTCATGATAAAAAGGTATTTTACGCGCCTGCGCTTCCGCTTGAAGAAGTGTTTGACCCTACCGGCGCCGGAGACACATTTGCAGGGGGCTTTAGCGGCTATCTGGCGCAAAGCGAAAACATATCATTCGCTAATATGAAGAACGCGATTATCTATGGTTCTAACCTGGCTTCGTTTTGTGTAGAGAAGTTTGGCACAGAACGCATGGTGGGGCTTGGCAAAGCAGAAATGCTAGACCGCCTGCAACAGTTTAAATCGCTTACCCAGTTTGATATTTCGCTGGCAGAATAATAAAAACACTAAGGCCTCATTACGGGGCTTTTTTTAATACAACTACAACACACAACTACACTATGAGCGATGCTATCAAACATGAATGCGGTATTGCACTTTTAAGGCTCCTTAAACCTTTAGAATATTATAAGGAGAAATACGGTACTGCTTTTTACGGCATACAAAAAATGTACCTGATGATGGAAAAGCAGCACAACCGGGGCCAGGACGGGGCTGGTTTTGCCAGCATTAAAATGGATGTAAAGCCCGGGCAGCGCTACATAAGCCGCGTGCGCAGCAACCAGCAGCAGCCCATACAGGACGTTTTTGCCCAGATAAACGACCGCATTAACGAGGAACTTACCAACCACCCCGAATATGCCGATAACGTAGCCCTGCAGAAAGAAATGATTCCCTACATAGGCGAGGTGTATTTGGGCCACGTGCGCTACGGTACCTTTGGTAAAAACAGTATTGAGAGCGTTCACCCGTTTTTGCGCCAGAACAACTGGATGCACCGTAACCTTATAGTAGCAGGTAACTTTAACCTTACTAATGTGCAGCAGCTCTTTAACAGCCTTGTAGAGCTGGGGCAGCACCCTAAAGAACTTGCCGATACGGTAACGGTAATGGAAAAGATAGGCCACTTCCTGGATGACGAGGTAAGCGACCTGTACCAGGATTGCAAGAACGAAGGCTATACCAAGCAGGAAGCCTCGGCAGTGATATCTGAAAGATTAAATATAGCCCGCATTTTAAGGCGTGCCTCTAAGCAGTGGGACGGCGGCTATGCCATGGCCGGTATGTTTGGCCACGGCGACTCGTTTGTGTTCCGCGACCCGGCGGGTATACGCCCGGCATACTACTACCAGGACGACGAAATAGCCATAGTAGCCAGCGAAAGGCCGGTAATACAAACCGTGTTTAACGTAGCATATGACGATGTGCAGGAGTTGGAGCCCGGCCATGCCATCATTATAAAAAAGAACGGCACCATATCGGTTAAAGAAATCATACCCGCACTCCCTAAAAAAGCATGTTCGTTTGAGCGTATCTACTTTTCACGTGGTAGTGATGCCGAAATATATACCGAGCGTAAACAGCTTGGCCGCCTCGTGCTGCCTGATGTGCTTAAAGCAATCGAAGATGATACCGATAATACCGTGTTCTCTTATATACCCAATACCGCCGAAACATCATTTTATGGCATGGTTGAGGCCGCGCAGGATTTCCTTAACGACCGCAAGAATAACGAGATATTAAGAAGGCGTAGTGAACTTACCGAAGATACGCTTAAAGAATTGCTTTCTGTAAAAATACGCACCGAGAAAATTGCCATTAAAGATGCCAAGCTGCGCACCTTTATTACGGAAGACAGCAGCCGCGACGAACTTGTAGCGCACGTATATGATGTTACCTATGGCGTGGTAAAGCCCGAGGATAACCTTGTTATTATAGACGACTCTATAGTACGTGGTACGACACTGAAAAAGAGCATCATTAAAATGATGGATCGGCTTAACCCTAAGCGTATTGTGGTGGTATCGAGCGCGCCGCAAATACGCTATCCTGATTGTTATGGTATAGACATGGCCAGGCTTGAAGGGCTTATTGCGTTTCAGGCAGCGCTGGAGCTGCTTAAAGAGCGCGGGCTACAGCACATTGTAGATGACGTTTATGCCAAATGTAAGGTCCAGGAAAACCTGGAAGATGCCGACGTGGTAAACCATGTTACGGAGTTTTATGCCCCGTTTACCGATCAGGAAATATCTGATAAGATTGCACAGATGCTTACTACCAAAGGGGTGAAAGCTGAGGTGAAAATTATATTCCAGACGGTGAATAACCTGCACTTAGCCTGCCCTAAAAACCTGGGTGACTGGTATTTTACAGGCGACTATCCTACGCCGGGTGGTAACCGGGTGGTAAACCGTGCGTTCATCAATTTTTATGAGGGTAATGACGCAAGGGCATATTAATTTAAAGCAGATTAGCGAAACCGTTGTAGTTTAACGATAATTAATGTATTTTATCGTTAATATATGCCGTTGGTCTAATAAAGTTGTGGTCTGTTATAATAACCTATATCTTTACCCAAAATAGCATTAGTAAAAGTAAATTTTACGGTATTTTTGGGGGCTAAAAAAGGGAAAACTAAAAACGTTTTCCCTTTTTTTATTAATAACAATACCTTAAGCCTTTTTAAATAGGGTACTGGCGGTATGCCCGCCAAAGCCAAAAGTATTGTTAAGCACATAGTTGAGTGCTGCCTTTTTGGGTTTGCCTAAAATAATCTCTATACCAGGCGGAACATTTTCATCAATGGTTACAGTATTTATTGTCGGAGGGATAACCCCATCGTTTAACGACATGATGCTGATGATGCTCTCTACCGCACCCGCGGCGCCCAGCAGGTGCCCGGTCATGCTTTTAGTAGCCGTAACCGCTATAGGGATTTGGCCGAATACAGTAGCTATACCTACCGCTTCGCTTATATCGCCCAGACCTGTAGAAGTGGCATGTGCATTTACATAACCCACAGATTTAGGCGTTACACCTGCTTCTTTTAACGCACGGCGCATGCCTAACATAGCACCAAGCCCGTCCGGTGGGGTGCCTGTAAGGTGGTAGGCGTCAGCAGCCATACCGCCACCGGCAATTTCAGCATATATGGTAGCGCCGCGTGCTATAGCGTGCTCCCATTCCTCTAATATCAAAGCGCCTGCACCTTCGCCTGCTACAAAGCCGTCGCGGTTTTTATCAAATGGCCGCGATGCTCCATAAGGGTCGGCGTTATTTTTGCTTAAGGCTTGAGCCGCGTTAAACCCACCTATTGAAGATGGTGTAAGCGCCGCCTCGCTACCACCGGCTATCATTATGGTGGCCTTGCCCAGGCGAATGGTATCGGCGGCGGCAATAATTGCAGTATTAGACGATGCACAGGCAGATACTGTAGCATAGTTAGGCCCGTGCAGACCATATCGTATGGATAGTACACCGGCGGCAATATCTATAATCATTTTCGGGATAAAGAACGGGTTAAACCTGGGTGTGCCATCGCCGGAATGAAATTCGCGCAGCTGCTCTTCAAACGTGCCGATACCGCCATTGCCGCTGGCCCAGATAACACCCACGTCATACCGCTCCGTTTGCGGCATGGCTGCAAAATCAAGCCCTGCCTGGCGAATGGCTTCATCTGCGGCTACTATGGCATATTGCGTAAAAAGGTCGTATTTACGTATCTCTTTCTTATCTATAAAATCTTCGCCGTTAAAGCCTTTTACCTCACAGGCAAACTGTGTTTTAAATTTTGAGGCGTCAAACTTTGTTATGTACCCGGCACCGCTTTTTCCGGCGAGTATACTGTTCCAAAAATCTTTAACGGTATTACCCAGGGGGGTTATGGCACCCATACCTGTTACTGCTACCCTTTTCATCGTGTTTTTGTTTTTATAAGGTTTGTATATCCCTTTGCCAGTAGTTTAGTGCGGGCTTCATTCCACAGTTCGCTTTGTGCGTTTACAATTTGGCTGCCTTTTTTAATTACCTGTGTTTCGGCAATAACTACGTCGCCCTCGCGCGCCGCAGCAAAGTAATCCACCACCAGGTTTATAGTAACATGAAAATCCGGCCCGCCATACGCAATTAGCGTGGCGCCTATAGCATCGTCTATTATTGCCGCGGTTATACCACCGTGCAATGTACCAAACGGGTTAGTCATCTCTGCTCTTACCGTATATTGAAATGCCAGGCTTCCCTCTTCCACTTTTAACAGTACAGGCCTGAGCCAGTTAAGAAAAGGCGAGGGTGAACCCTGCACTTCCTTGCCTATAAATTGCCTTAAAAAGGCGGCTTCTTTTGTATCCATATTTGTTTAAATACCAATTGGTATATTATTTTTTATTAAAAAATACCTTTCGGTATTATGTTTAAATATCAACGTTTTATTTCGGCTATCATTACCCGGGCATGTTTTAAAGCCGCCTGAAGCCCATCACTTTTTCCCGTAACCTTCCAGAGCATGACACCTCCTTCTATAACCGCGATAAATGCCCCTGCAAATTCACGTGAATTAATTTTCTTTCTAATTTCTTTATCTTGTTGGCCTTCCTTAATTATTGCCTCAATGCTGCCATACCAGTTATCAATAGCTTTAACTACTTTAGCCCTGAGCTGCGGATGCGTATCATCTGCTTCGGTGGCGGTATTAAGTATGGGGCAACCATATTGCAGCGTTGGGTTTTTGTACAATTCAGAAAAGGCTATCGTATACGCTTTCAGTTTGTCAACAGCCGATTTACTTTCGGCAACTTTTGCCGCAACCAGCCCCGAAATTTTAGCGTGGTTATATTCAAAAGCCGCCACGGCTACAGCGTCCTTATTTTCAAAGTTACCGTAAATACTTCCTTTAGTAAGCCCGGTTGCCTCGGTAAGGTGGGCTATAGAGGTACCTGCATAGCCGTTTTTATTAAAAACGGGGGCGGCTTTCTCTATTATAAATTGCCGTGTTTTTTCTGCCTTTGTCATATCGTCAGTTTCGATATGTAAAATTATACCAATCGGTATTAATAACCAAATTATTTGCTTAGTAATTTTATTTACTGAAAATATTAATCTTATGCTAATATGCATGCTTACCGAAAAGATAAAAGGTAACTTTGGGTATAATCATTAAAATAAGCAATTATGCAAATTCGTGTAAATACAGACAATCATATTGAGGGGAGTAACAGGATGGAGAATTATTTTGATAACGTTATCCAGGAAAAACTGAAACGCTTTGAAGAACGCATTACCAACCTTGAAGTATACCTGGCGGATGAAAACAGCAGCGACAAAAAAGGCACGGATGATAAGCGTTGCACAATTGAAGCACACATTACCGGCATAAAGCCTCTTGCAGTTACTAACCATGCTGATACTGTTGAAAAATCAGTTTTAGGTGCGGTAACTAAAATGAAGGCCCTGCTGGAGCATACATTTGACAAAATTAAGACGCACTAGTAAAATGCATCGCATACTAAAAAGGCTTCTGCGAAATAGTACAGAAGCCTTTTTTATGTTGCAATATTACCGGGTATTTTCGTAACTTTTATATATCGGTCAACGCGAAACTACTTTTGCTTGTAATGCACCTCCGGAAGTTCCCTAAGCATGGCAGCGCTTTTTTCGGGCGATATATCCCTTTGGGCTTCGGCCATAAGCTCGTAGCCAACCATGAACTTCTTAACCGTAGCAGAGCGAAGCAACGGTGGGTAGAAATGCATGTGGAAGTGCCATTCCGGGTGGGCCAGGCCATCTGTCGGCGTTTGGTGTATACCAGAAGAGTAGGGGAACGAGGTTTCAAACAGGTTGTCGTATTTTATGGTAAGTATCTTAATAGCTTCGGCGAAGGACTGGCTTTCTTCAGGAGTCAGCTCGGTAACGTTGCCAAAATGCCTTTTGCTAATAATCATAGTTTCAAACGGCCATATTGCCCAAAACGGTACCACTACAACAAAGTGCCCGTTTTCATAAACGATGCGTTCTTTGCGGCCCAGTTCCTCAGCAAGGTAGTCGGCCAGCAGGCTGCGCCCGTTTGCTTCATAGTATTTCTTTAAGTTATCCTCTGTCTTCTCAATGTTTGTAGGTAAAGACGACTGACTCCATATCTGCCCGTGGGGGTGTGGGTTACTACAGCCCATAACGGCGCCTTTATTTTCAAATATCTGCACGTGGTTTATAAAGTCGTAGCTGCCCAGGTCTTTATACTGTTCTTTCCAAACCTCAATTACTTTAAGGATGTCTTTAGTTTCCATTTCAGGAAGCGTAAGGTCGTGCCTTGGCGAAAAACAGATAACACGGTTAATACCTCGCTCCGGCTTAAGTTGAAACAGTTCGTTTGTATTTTCAGGCGCTACAATTTCGTCCTTAAGCAATGATGGAAAATCGTTATCAAAAACATATACGTCTTTATACGTATCGTTACGCGTGCCGTCGCTCCTTAGGTTGCCTGCGCACAGGTAGCAAGCAGGGTCATAGGCGGGGCGGCCTTCGCTACCCGCACTTTCCTTTTGTCCCTGCCACGGGCGTTTTGCCCTGTGGGGCGATACCAGTACCCATTCGCCCATTAGCGGGTTAAACCTGCGGTGCGGATGTTCGTTATTGTCAAATGCCTGCTGCATATTATGATGTATAAAGGCTTGTACCCTTAGCTACTTTTACTTTATAAGCCTCAAGCTTAATATTAAATTTTTCTTTATATTCTTTAGCTACGCGTGCTATAAGTGCATCGGCAGCATCCTTTTTAACAAGGTTGATAGAACACCCGCCAAATCCGCCTCCCATCATGCGTGCGCCAAGCACGGTTTCATCTGCTCGAACTGCATCAACTAAAAAATCGATTTCCTCGCAGCTTACCTCGTAGTTTTTGCTCAGGCCATTGTGTGTGGCATACATCAGTTGGCCAAGCCCTGCAAAATCCTGTTTCTCAAGAGCTGCAACGGCATCCAGTACACGCTGTATTTCTCGTACCACAAAAAGGCAACGGCGGTAAATAACATCGCCCAACTGGTCTTTTACCGTATGCACCTTGTCTTCGTTAAGGTCGCGGAAGGTTTTTACGCCCGGGTAGTGTTGTTTTAATATTGCAATGCCTTTCTCCACCTCGTTACGGCGGTCGTTATAACCGGAGGTAAGGTGGGTGTGCTTTACCTTACTATCAAGCAACACCAGCATATATTCCTTAAAATCGGCTTTGTGGTATTCGTATTCCAAGGTATTGCAGTCCAGCTTTATTACCTTGCTCTTTTTACCGAATACGCTGGCAAACTGGTCCATGATTCCACAGTTAACACCTACAAAGGTATGCTCTGATTTCTGTCCTATAAGCGCGATATCTTCTTTGCTAAGGCCAAGATTATATATGGAATTAAGCGCATAGGCAAAACCGCACTCTACCGCCGCCGATGACGAAAGGCCGGCACCCATGGGTATAGTACTGCTAAAGGCAATGTTAACGCCCTTTGACGCCAGGCCCCTTTGTTTTATTTCGTGTGCCACGCCAAGAAAGAAGTTGGCCCACATCTGGTCGGCCGGCTTAAGGTTGTTGTCCATATCAAAGCTGTAGCTTTCGTTAAGGTCTTTAGCAAACAGGTTAACCTTTCCGTCACTGTTTTTTGAAACGGCAAAGCAAACATATTTGTTTATGGCGGCCGGCAGTACAAAGCCGTCGTTATAATCTACGTGTTCGCCGATAATGTTTATACGGCCTGGTGAAAGGAAAATGTATTCCGGTGCTGCATTAAACTGTTCTTTAAAAGAGGCAGTAACGTGCTTTACTAACTTTTTCTTCATTACTTATTGATAAAAATAATTGCCCTTACCTTAAGAAGGCTTCGGCTATAACGGTTATTGTTTGGTAAAATATTTTCTATATATTAGCCGTCCGGCAGCCGTGGCTTTACGGTTGTTAAATAACTATTGAACCTGAATTTTAGGAAAGCGGCTTGCCCGGCTGATTTATGTGTGCTATTTCCATTGTGTTTACGTAGTGTGAGAGGATATTGTAACCCAAACTTAACCCATTACCCACTATGCGTAATCAGGATATAACCACTCTTGCCGGGCAACTGCATTTCCAATCACCCAAATCTAAACATACATTACGCCAGGCGTAACGCAGATATCTTAACGGGATATTTCCCCGTTTTATTCATTAAAAGCATCGAGCGCGGGCAGCGCCTTAACATTAAAATCCCAAAGCGCCTGGTTTTCCCATGTTGAGCCATCAGTCGCCTGTTGGCCTTTAAAAGATACCCACTCTGCACCCCAGTAACAAAAACCCGCACCCACAGTGCTGTTCTCTACTACATTGCGCACGGCCAGCAAAAAGTCTTTTTGCCCTGCGGCAGTTGCCGGATATGCGGGTATTAGCTGGCTTTCAAGGCCTACCACGTTATTCGTCCAGTCATTCCACTCCAGTGTAAAAGGGTAAGAAGTTTCAGCAATAATTACTTTTTTATTATGTGCCTCGCCCAGCGTACTAATGCTGTTTTGCAGCGCTGTAAGATCCTTCCCATGCCATATAGGATAGTAGGAGAGGCCTATATAATCATAATCAACGTTAGCTGTTTTATCAAAAAACCATTCCGCACCCTGGGTACCGGCATGGTGCAACATAATTTTAGTATCCGGCGCATTTGCGCGTATAGTGGCGCTTATAGCGTTTACCAATTGCAGGTACTGGCTTTCGTTAGACGAAAGATTCCCTTCCGGGTACATAAAGCCATCGTTAGTTTCGTTGCCTATTTGTATGATGTCCGGTTGTATACCCAATAAAATTTCGTTTGTATACGTCACGGCTGCATCCCTAAGCTGGGCAAGGTTAAATCCCACCCATGCCTGTGGCTTCTGCTGGGCCGATGGGTCGGCCCAGGTGTCAGAGTAGTGTACCGTAAGCCAGACCTTCATGCCCATGCTGTGCACGCGCTGCGCCAGTACCTTTACCTCCTGGAAACCCGAATGTGCATTGGCCGGGTTTTTCCATATCCGGATGCGAATGGTATTTACGCCCGCGTTCTTTAGTGTTAGCAGTGCATCCTGTGTGGCATTGCCATTTTTATATGCCGTGCCTTCCTGTTCTGCCTCAGGCAAAAACGACATGTCTACACCGCGTATAAATTCGTCCATCGCCGGCTGGGGACTATTTCCGCTACCGTCGTCGCTGCCGCAGCCGGTAAAAGCCAGGGCAAGGCAAAACATTGTTATATAGATTTTTATCTTCATTAGTTTTCAATCGTTTATATGGTTGCGGAATTCAATGGGTTGAAAATAACTAATTCCTTAACGAATCACTCTGTAAATATGAATAAGGTATTTTAGCACCTCATTAATAACAATATAATAGCAAATGTAAAAATAAATCGAGTTCTACCATACCAGTACCTACCAGTTTCTATATATTAGCCACCAGTTTAAAACGTTATAGTAATGAAATTGATTCATATTGACACATTAAAAAGCCTGCCGAAATACAAGCAAATAGTGCTTAGCATAGAGAACGCCATTAGCGAAAAAAGGCTAAAACGGGGAGATAAATTACCCAGTATTAATAAAGTAGCATTGGAATTTTCGTTGTCCCGAGATACTGTGCTGCTGGCGTATGAGGACCTGAAAAAACGTGGCATTATTTACGCGCGCCTGGGAAAGGGTTATTATATTAAAAGTGAGGAGCTTATATTGGAGCAACGTATTTTTTTGTTGTTTGATGAGTTTAATTCTTTTAAAGAAGACCTCTATAACTCGTTTAAGGAAACGATGGGCAGCAGTGCGCAAATTGATATTTTTTTCCACTACTTTAACCTTGAAGTTTTTAAAAAACTGGTAACAGAAAATAACGGCGATTACAGCAAGTATGTAATAATGCCCACGACGCTTAGAGGTGTAGCCGATATCATTAAAACCCTGCCGAAAAACGATGTATACATACTGGATCAAACCAGTGAAGCGCTAAACGAATACCCTTCGGTACACCAGAATTTTGTAAACGACATGTACAAGGCGCTTGAAAAAGCCGAACCCAAATTAAGACAATATAATAAGCTGATTCTTATATTCCCGGTATTTAAACAGCCGCCCGGCATGCAGGAGGGCTTTGTCCGTTTTTGCAGGGATTATAAGTTTACTTACGAGATAATACCCGATTTTGAGAACAACAGCATCACCCCCGGAGAGGTATATGTTATTCCCAATGACCGTCACCTGGTAAACGTGATAGAGCAGTCGCGTGTACAGCACCTTAAAATAGGCAAGGATGTGGGCATCATATCCTATAACGACATTCCGCTAAAAAAAGTAGTAGGCAACGGCATCACAACCATATCTACCGACTTTAATGCCATGGGCCGCCTGCTCGCCGAAATGATAGTGCTGCAAAAAAAGGAAAATATTGAAAATGCGAGTAGTTTGATACAGCGGGGTTCACTGTAGTCATACAGAAGCGTTCGTCCATTTCGACGAAGGAGAAATCTCACTTATATAAACCCGCCCCGGCTTTCAGCTATCCCTCCGAAGGAGAAGAATACTCACTCATTCCACACGTAGCACATATCCTGATTCCCCTCCTTCGGAGGGGTGCCCGCAGGGCGGAGTGTCTATTATGCTGTAAATATGCTTTACTCCGGTGCCTCTATCCTTATATGCCTCTTAATCTCATTGCCGCTTTCATCCGTTACGGTAACCCAATACGTTCCGGTAACCGCCTTAATAGTCATTTCATGGAAGGTTTTGGTTTCGCCCAAATACTTATTGCCCAAATACCAGAACAACTTTGCATTGGCATCGGTATGCGCGGCACGTAACACAAAGGGCTGTACTTGGCCATTAAAATCGCGGGTAAGGTATATGGTACCGTTTTCTTTAGGGTAAATAAAATCCATATAAGCACCTCCTGTGCCCTCGCATCCGGGCAGGAAAGGCGGCAGCGGGCGGTAATCCATATGCAGGTTTTTGTAGTACCACTCCATAACCGGGGGCAGCACAAACCAGCTTTGGGTTACCATGGCATCTACATCGGCACAACTGCTGTTTACACGGTACTGCGCCGTGGCATCAAGGTGAATGAGCTTATGGTAGGGGCACGGCTTAGTCTTGGCACCGGCCAGCGGAATCCATTGTTTAGACACCGGGCAATGTTCACCCGCCAAATGCCCGCTTAGCGCGCAAACATCCGACTGTTGTAAATCGTTATACGGCGGGGCAAACCATTTTTGCCTTGGCAACAGCCCAAAAACATCAAACAAAATGGGTGCCGCACTACCCACGCCGGTAAGCGTAGGCCTGCCCTCGCCGGAAGCATTGCCCACCCACACCCCAACTACGTAACGCGAACTCGTGCCTATGGCCCAAGCGTCGCGGCTGCCAAAGCTGGTACCCGTTTTCCAGGCTATTTCTACCGATGAGTCGTAGAATTTCCAGGCCTCGTCACCTTCAGGGCGATTTACTTCTTTCATGGCGTTATAGGTGCACCATATTGCCCCGGCTCCGGTTTGCGGTTTATTAAAGGTTTCTTTACCAAATTGCCGCCTTATATTGCTGTCCCAGTTCAGTTCGGCAAACTCCTCCGTGCGGTATTTGGCCTGGTTAGCCGTAAAATAATTCAGCGAACCCGTAAGCCCGGCATAGGTACGGCACAAATCCCAAAGGTTACTTTCGGCTCCGCCCAAAATAAGCGACAGCCCGTAATGGTTAGGGTACTTGTTGATGTTACTCAGCTTAAAGTGCTGCAGCTGCTCATAAAACTTATATATGCCATAATCTTTAAGCATTAGTACCGCGGGTATGTTCAGCGAGCGCGACAAGGCTTTCTGGGCAGGTACCGCACCGTCATACGTAAGGTCGTAGTTTTTTGGGCTGTAGCCCGCTATCTGCGTGGGTACGTCGCCTACGAGGGTGTTCGGCAGCAGCTGGCCATCATCAAGCATCGAGGCAAATAGCAACGGCTTTAAAATACTACCGGTACTGCGCGCTGCGGGTATTATATCCACATCCTTCTGATGGTTTTTATCGGTAGGCGAATTACCCACGTAGGCCAGCACATTGCGGGTTTTTACATCAATAACCAGTATCGCCAGGTTATGCACCTCGTTTTGCCGGTACTCCTGATAGTAGCGGGCGGCTATTTGGTTCACGCGGTTTTGCAGGGTGCCCTGAACAGTGGTTTTTATGCGGTGGCCTTCCTGCTTTTTGGCTATGCGCTGTAATAAATGGGGCGCGGCCTGGGGCAGGTCATACGGTTTTTGGGGTAAGTCTTCCTGAAGCGAAAGTTCGTAGGTGGTTTTGTCTATAACTTCTTCCTGATAAAGTTTCTTCAGCAGGCGGTCGCGTTTGGCACGCAGCAGCTCCTGGTTCTTGCCTGGAAAAATGAGGCTGGGCGCGTTAGGCAATACTGCAAGGGTCGCGCTCTCTGCCCATGACAACTGGTGCGGCTGTACCCCAAAATACCGCCAGGAAGCCATCTCTAAACCTACTACGTTACCGCCATAAGGGGCATGCGCGGTATAGAGCCCCAATATCTCAGCTTTACTGCTGCGAAATTCAAGCCGGGTGGCCTGTATTAATTCGATAAATTTTTCAAAGTAGTTGCGCTTTTTCCCGTTACGGCTCAGGCGTATAACCTGCTGCGTAAGCGTGCTGCCCCCACGTACCACACGCCCCGCGTCGTGGTTTTGCTTTATGGCGTTTACAATGGCAACGGGGTTAAAGCCCCAGTGGTGGTAAAAGTGCCTGTCTTCAAAATTTACAATGCATTGGCGGAATTTATACGGCACGCTGTCCTGCGCCGGAAAGCGCCACTGTCCGTCGCGGGCGATGCGTGCACCCAGCAGGTTGCCTTCAGTGCTTTCTATTACTGTGCTATAGCTCTCGGTAAACAGGGTGCGCGGCAAACAGAAATAATAGGCAATAAGCAGCAATGCCGTTATGCCGGTTTTTGTTTTATTTGATTTTATCCGGGATAATGTGCTTTGCAAAAAGCGTTTTAAAAACCCGGCGATGTGCTGTAAATAGGGTAGGCGCTTATTTTTCATCAGATAGTATATGTATTTTATTCGCCGGAGCATTTTTAACACTTAGGCAACGCTGTGTTTATAAAACATAACGTTACAACACATTAAAAAATACATGAACTACCAAATTACCGCATCCAAAAATCCACTAAAAATCAACTTTTCTTGATAATCTTATTAGCGCCATCAAGCCATGCCGAAGGGCCTCCGGCTACATAACCTGTGCTGCCCAGGGCTTCAAAACTTATTTTGCCATCGGCGGTTTTAGTGCCGTTTGCAAACCAAACCGTAGGGTAGCCCCTAACCTGGAAAAACTGGTTTAGCTGCGCGTTTTGCTGTTTAAGGGCATCGCTTTGTGCTGTGCGGCGTGGAAAATCAAGCTCTACTAAAATTACATTGTCTTTAGCCCATTTAGTAAACTCAGGGGTTTTAAGCACCTCTTTTTGCAGTTTCATGCACCAGCCGCACCAGTCAGAACCGGTAAAGAACATCAGTATAGGCTTTTTAGATTTTTCGCTAAGGCTTACTGCCTTAGCGACATCGGTATGCCACTCAAGCTCTTGTGCGTTAGCCTGAGCACGTACGGTAAGCGCCCCCAGGGTAAGAAAAAGTAGTAATACAGCTTTTTTCATAAACATTTATTTTTATGAGGTTTAACCAAAAATGGTGCCTGAAATTATTTTACGCCGTGCATTAGTTTTTTGATAACCGGGTGCAACACAGAAATAAGCAAGCCAAGCCCTATAGGCACTGCCGTAAATATAAGGAAAAATGTAGTAAGCGAATATTGTGTTGTAATCTGTTCAATCATCCCACCCATAGCACCGGCAAGCTTGTTACCCATAGCTATAAACAGGTAGTATACGCCAAACATCATCCCTATCCAGGCAGCCGGAACCAGCTTACTTACATAAGAAAGACCAACTGGTGATATACAAAGTTCGCCCATAGTATGGAACAAGTAGGCAAGGATAAGCCATACCATGCTCACGCGGATGCCATCGGCAGCGCCCTGCACTATAGGCATAGAACCGTAGGCCAGGAAGCCAAAGCCAAGCCCCAGAAGCACCAGACCAAGCCCGAATTTAATAGCACCGGGCAGGTTGTATTTACTCTCCCACCATTTTGAAAATAATGGTGCAAGCGCAATGATAAACAAGGAGTTAAGGATGCCAAACCAAGTAGCAGCTACCTCGGTAGTTTCTGAAGAAAACTCCCTTTGTACCCTCCATATTACAAGTGCCCATATAGCCACAAAGCTAAGTGCCAATACTATATTACCTACCGAATATTTTTTAAATGTTTTACCAAAAAGGCTTATCAGCACATAAGTTATTATCGCAATAGGTGCTATGGTAAGTATAGCGTCTACAACCTTATATATCATACCTGCATCGCCGGTAAGCACACGTTGTGTATAACGATCTGCAAAAATTGTCATCGAACCACCTGCCTGCTCAAATGCAGCCCAGAAAAATATCGTGAAAACTGAAAAGATGAATACCACTATAAGCCTGTCAATAAGTATTCTTTGAGGTGTTTTTTCCTCTACCTCGGGCGCTTTGTTAAGGCTCTTCGTTTCAGCAGGAGAAAGGCCTACATCACCAAATATTTTTTGTGTAAAATAAAATTGCAACATACCCAGGAACATAAAAATACCGGCAAGGCCAAAGCCCAGGCTAAACGAAACTTTTTCTCCTATGTAACCGCAAAGCAATATCCCCAAGAACGCACCAGCATTTACGCCCATGTAAAACAGCGAGTAAGCGCCGTCTTTCTTTTCAGGGTGTGCCTTATAAAGGTTAGATATCATTGAGGTCATGTTCGGCTTAAACAAACCATTGCCTATCATAAGGCAGCCAAGGCCTATATATAAAAATGTTTCGGTTTCAAGAGCCATCGAGGCATGCCCCAGTGTCATAATAAGCGCTCCCAGCAACACCGCCCAACGGTAGCCCAGCAGCCTGTCTGCAATTACGCCACCTATCACCGGGGTAAGATAAACACCCATGGTATAAGTGCCATAAAGGCCAAGCGCCCTTTCAGTGGTCCACTCCCAACCTGGATTAAAGCCTGTAAGCGGCGAGGTTAAAAACAGCACTAATAAAGCGCGCATACCATAGTAAGAAAAGCGTTCCCACATTTCGGTAAAAAACATTACAAATAGCCCCGAGGGATGCCCCAGCACCGTTTCCTTGAAAAAGTCGTCTTGTTTCGTCGTTATTGTAGACATATATAGTTATTAGTTGTATTTACAAATTATCTGATGCCGTGCATGTATTTTTTAAGTATTGGCGAAAGCAGTAGCAATATAGCCCCCGCAATAAGCCCCGTAATAAAGAGGAATCCAAACAGGTCTGAATATGCTGTAAGCGCGCCCGCCGTATCGGTAACTTTACCGCCCTCGGTATCTACACTTGCAATATTTGCAAGCACTGAGGCAATGTATTCTGAACTGGCAGTGGCTAAAAACCATACGCCCATCATAAAGCCTACTATTTTAGGCACCGAAAGTTTGGTAACTGCCGAAAGGCCCACCGGTGAAAGCGACAATTCGCCAAAGGTATGCAACAGATATGCGGCAATAAGCCATAAAGGCGCTACTTTGCCAAAACTATCGGCATTTTGAATGCCCAGTACCAGCGCGCCAAAGCCCAGACCGGCAAACACAATGCCCAAACCAAACTTTACCGCTGTATTAGGCTCAAGCCTTACCTTGGCAAGCTTTATCCACATCCATGCAAAGATGGGGGCAAATATAATTATAAACAATGCATTTAGCGAAAGGAATTGTGAAGCTTTCACTTCACCAAACTGTGTGTTGCGGTCTACTATCCTGTCGGCAAAAAGATTCATTGAGGTATAGGCCTGTTCAAACAATGCCCAAAAAACTACTGTGAAAACAATCAGTACCATTAATACAAGCATCTGGCCCCTTTCCTGTGGCGTACATTCTTTAGTTATAAAATACAGCAGGTAACCTACCACCGCAATAGAGACAAAAGTAAGAATTCCACCCACTACAGCATGGTTTTGCACCAGCTGCCAGCACACAAACACTCCGGCTATAGAAAGCACGTAAATAAACCACTCCTTATTTATACCAATAGGCGATTTCTCTTTAAGTACTTCCGGGTTTTTAGGTTCGGCTTTCCCCATAAGGTGTTTTTGCCCAAGTATAAACGACACAAGGCCTAACATCATACCCACCCCCGCAGCGCCAAAACCATAGCTCCAGCCGTAGGTTTCGCCCAGCCACCCGCAAAGCAGTGTGGCCATAAACGAACCCAGGTTGATGCCCATATAAAATATGGTAAACCCGGCATCGCGGCGCGGGTCTTCTTTTTCGTAAAGCTGGCCTACAATAGTTGAGATATTAGGCTTAAGAAAACCCACACCCATTATTATAAAACCCATGGAAAGATAAAAGGATTGTATGGCGGTTTCGTCACGCACTATGTTCCCGGCGGCATCATTATAAGCGTGAAAGCCTTCATAAGCCATGCCCAGGTGGCCCAGCACCAGCAATATGGCACCGAATATTACCGCTTTCCTGAAACCAAGGTACCGGTCTGCCAACACCCCTCCTAAAATAGGCAAGGCATATACTAACGCGGCATAGTTGCCTACAATATGGTTACCATCGCTATCACTAAAAAAGTGGTACTTGGTAAGGTAAAAAATCAACAGGGCTTTCATGCCGTAAAAACTGAAGCGCTCCCACATCTCTGTAAAAAACAATATATATAAGCCAAAAGGGTGCCCTAAAAATTCTTTACCTTTTGGGGTAATTGCGTTAGCTGTTGCCATAGTTGTGTTTTACAGGTTCTCTTTTATAAAGTTGGTCATTTTAGTATACAGTTGCAGCCTTGTGGCCCCGCCGTAAATACCGTGGTTCTTGTCGGGGTAAATGGCCCAGTCAAATTGTTTGTTTGCCTGCACCAGCGCTTCTATCATCAGCATAGTATTTTGTACGTGTACGTTATCATCGGCGCTGCCATGAATCAGCAAATATTTGCCCTTAAGGTTCTTCGCAAAGTTTATGGGAGAGTTAGTATCATACCCGCCTGCATTTTCCTGCGGGGTTTGCATGTAGCGCTCGGTATACACCGAGTCATAAAAACGCCAGTTAGTAACCGGAGCCACGGCAATGGCTGCCTTAAACACATCGGCACCTTTAAGGATACAGTTGCTGCTCATAAACCCACCATAACTCCACCCCCAAATGCCGATACGGCTTGCATCAACATAAGCGTATTTACCAATAACCTTAGCGGCATCAATCTGGTCTTCTACCTCATATTTGCCCAGTTCTTTATAGGTAACTTTTTTAAATTCTGCCCCCTTAAATCCGGTTCCGCGGCCATCTACACAGGCTACAATGTAGCCCTGCTGCGCCAGCATGTGGTACCAGTAGTCGTTTATTTCGTTCCATTTATTAGCCACCTCCTGGCTGCCCGGGCCGCTGTACTGGTACATCAGTACCGGGTATTTTTTAGTAGCGTCAAAGTCGGCAGGTTTTATAAACCAGGTATTTAGCACGTGACCTTTTTCGGTAGTTATGGTGGTAAATTCTTTTTTAGAAAGTTTGTAAGCCGCCAGCTTTTGCAATATAGCATCGTTATTGAGTATTTCTTTTACCAACGTGCCATCTTTACTGCTGTTTAGCGTAAAGGTTTCCGGCTGTGTAGCGCTCGAAAAGAAATTGATGAACAAATCAAAGTCAGGGCTAAACTTGGCATCGCTGGTGCCGGCTTGTGTGGTAAGCCTTGTTTTACCCTTGCCGTTTATGTTGATTTTATACACATCGCGGTTGATGCTGCCGTTCTCGGTACTCTGGTAAAAAATGTTACCGGTTTTTTTATCAAATCCGTAGTAAGCAGTAACTTCCCATTTACCCTTAGTAACCTGGTCAATCAATTTTCCGGTTTTGCTATAGTGGTAAATGTGGTTGTAGCCATCCTTCTCGCTGGTCCAGATGTAGCTGTTATCGTTAAGGAAGGTAAGGTTATCGGTAATGTCTACATAGGCGGCATCAGTTTCATTCATTACTACTTTAGCAGCTCCTGTATTTGCATCTACAAAAATAAGGTCGAGGTTGTTCTGGTGGCGGTTTATTACCTGTACGCTCAGTGTTTGGGCTTCATTCGTCCACTTAATGCGCGGAATATAAAAATCGGAATAATTGCCCAGCTTAATTTCCTTATCGGCATTAGTTTTTACGTCATAAATGTGCAGTGTAACCGTGCTATTCGTTTCGCCGGCCTTCGGGTATTTAAAGGTATACGGCTGCGGGTACAGCCCCTGGTCGTACAACTCCATTGTAAACTCCGGCACATCAGCCTCATCAAAACGTATGTAGGCAATCTTGTCGCCCATGGCATTCCACTGGTAGGCTTTTACGAAGCTAAATTCCTCCTCATACACCCAGTCGGTCACCCCGTTTATAATACTGTTCTTTTTACCATCGGTAGTTACAGGGCGTGTTATGCCGTTCGCTACATCCTTTACATAAATATTGTTATTGTAAACATAGGCTACTTTACTGCCGTCCGGCGAAAAAGAAGGTTCCTGCACCTTTTCCTCCGTTAGCTTGGTAAGCGCCTTTGATGCCGTATCATAAATATAAAAGTCGGCGGTAAACGAATGCCGGAATATCGGTTCGCTGTTGCTGGCCAGTAGTATCTTCTTCTCGTCTTTGCTAAAGGTATAGCTATCGATACCGTGGAGTTCACCAAACTTTTTACTATCCACAAGCGTACTTACCTTATTAAGCGTGGCAAAATCATACAGGTCTACGGTTGACGTGCCGGCATTCCAGTCGGTATTGAGCACGGTATACTGGTTGGTATTGGCCATTGGTGTGAGCTCGTCCATCCCCTGGGTGCGGAAACCACCCCTCCATATTTCTTCAAGGGTTATTTTTTGCTGCGCCAATGCAGGTGTTGCGGCTAACAAAAACAGTAAAATTGACTTCTTAGCGTATTTCATTTCGTATCTGATAAAAACCTCCAATTTTAGTAAAATTTTATGACTTAAGGGTACTTTTTTTAGTTAAATCGATTTCTTATATTTAATTAGCCTTATTATTTTTAAATGACGCGCTAATCAAAAACCGTATCTTTGCGCTACACAACATTTTTAAGCTACTGAGAATGAGCAAAGCGATAAGCGGGTTTAGCAAGCTAAGCAAACAACAAAAAATAGAATGGCTGGCACAAGGGTATTTTCAGGATGCTGAAGCAGCTATTGCATTACTTAAACAATACCATAATGACGACGAGGCGCTGCAAAAGCTGCACGACGAGTTTATAGAAAATACAGTTACCAATTTTTACCTGCCGCTGGGTATAGCGCCTAATTTTACCATAAATGGGAAGGATTACACCATACCTATGGCTATTGAAGAAAGCTCGGTAGTGGCGGCAGCAAGCAAGTCGGCCAAGTTCTGGGCTACGCGTGGGGGCTTCAGGGCTACCGTACTCAGCACCGAAAAAATAGGCCAGGTACACTTTAAATATTTTGGCGAAAGCCAAAAGCTTACCACTTTTTTTGAGAAACTTAAGCCAAAACTGTTTACCGCGACCGGAGACCTTACCAAAAACATGCAGAAACGCGGCGGCGGTATACTGGATATCGAGTTGCGCGACAAAACAAATTTAATTGAAGGCTACTACCAGCTGCACGCTACTTTTGAAACGGTAGACAGCATGGGGGCCAACTTTATAAACTCCTGCCTGGAGCAGTTCAGCAAAACGCTGCGGGAAGAAGCGCCGGTATTTGAACTGTTTACTGAAGAAGAAAGCCACATACAGGTTATCATGAGCATACTGAGCAACTATGTGCCCAATTGCGTGGTACGTGCAGAAGTAAGCTGCCCGGTAGCCGACCTGAATGAAGATAAAAACATTTCGCCCGAAGAATTTGCGCAGAAGTTTATCGCTGCCGTGCAGATTGCCGAGGTAGAGACTTTCCGTGCCGTGACCCACAATAAAGGCATTATGAACGGTATCGATGCCGTGGTGGTGGCTACAGGTAACGACTTCCGTGCCGTAGAGGCCGGTGTACATGCTTATGCCGCTAAAGACGGGCACTACAGCAGCCTTAGCCACGCTAAGGTGGAGGATGGTATCTTTACCTTTTGGCTCGATGTGCCATTAGCGCTGGGTACCGTAGGCGGACTTACTACGCTGCACCCGCTGGTGAAATTTTGCCATGAGATGCTGGGCAATCCCGGCGCGAAGGAACTTATGGAAATAGTGGCCGTGGCCGGGCTGGCGCAAAACTTTGCCGCGCTACGATCGCTTACCACCACCGGGATACAGCAAGGCCACATGAAAATGCACCTGATGAACATACTCAACCAGCTGGGTGCTAACGAACTTGAAAAACAGGCTACCATAAAGCATTTTGAAAAAAATACCGTGAGCCACAGCGCCGCCGCCGAATTTTTAACCCTTTTACGCACTAACGACCCTGCACGAATTGAAGAAGACTTTTTACGCTAACGGAAAACTGCTTTTTATGGGCGAATATACCGTGCTCGACGGTGCGAATGCGCTTGCTGTGCCCACAAAGTTCGGTCAGGCAATGGAAGTTGAGGCCAATGATAGCAATACACTGCGCTGGACAAGCTATGATGCTGATGGTTCGGTATGGCTGGAGGCAGTTTTCTCTATTGATGATATTATTAAGAATAATACAACGGTAGATAACGCCGCCGCAATGCTTATAAAAGTGCTGCATGCTGCGCATATCGCGAATCCGGAAGTACTAACTTCAGGGTTTGATGTAGTAACAAAACTGATGTTTCCGCGTAACTGGGGCCTGGGTACCAGCTCTACATTTATTGCCATGGTGGCGCAGTGGTTTGGCGTTGACGTGTATAAACTCCTGGCCGACACCTTTGGCGGTAGTGGGTACGACATTGCCTGCGCGCAGTACAATACGCCCATTATCTATACACTTGAAAGTGGTTCTCCTGAAATAACCCCAATAAATTTCAATCCCACATTTGCCGATAAGCTCTGGTTTGTATACCTCAACCAGAAGCAAAACAGCCGCGAGGGCATTGCCGCCTACAGAGAAAAGGTATTTGATAAGCAGGATTTAATATTAAGGATAAACAAGCTTGTTGAAGATGTAATAACCGCGCCCGACCTCAACTCATTTGCCTCGGCTTTGGAAAAACAGGAAGCCTTAATGGGTGGAATTTTAGGCATTGCCCCGGTACAGGAAAAGCTGTTCCCTGATTTTAAGGGTGTGGTGAAAAGCCTGGGCGCCTGGGGCGGCGATTTTGTTTTGGCGGTAGCCGAGGAAAACCCGGTAGAATACTTTAAGTCCAAAGGATACGAGATTGTGATGGGGTATAATGAAATGACCCTTTAAATATGATTTTTTAAAAATATTCCGGAGGGATAGAAATTTCCCTCCGGAACATATATACTTACTTAACCACCTTAACCCATCGGCCTTTTGTCCTGGCAAGGTAGCTATTATCGTACATGGCTTCGCACTGCACACCCGGCAGGTAATAGCTGCCCGGATAGCTGGCATTTAGCAATATCCTGAACGACTTGGTTTCATGTGCCTTGAGGCTGAAATAGAAGTTAGTCCGGTCATCCCTAATATCAGTATAATCTACTTTATTTTCGGCAAAGCTGCCAAAATCGGTAAACCTTGTATTTACAATTTCCCAACCACTTGCTATAATCTGCGTAAGCGCGATGTTCTCTACAAGTTCACCCGATGTGTTGCCTACCGTTACCTCTGCCACAAACTCAGTGCCCTGTGCTAACTGGCCGGGGTCGATAACTTTACCGCCGCGGTCTTTAAACACTATACCGGTTTTAAAGCCACGTTCTTCAGTTTGCTCCTGGCCTACAGGCAGCACACCGCTGTAAATTACTTTTATATACAGCGTGCCCGTTTTGTTGTTCCTAATGGTGACTTTATTATCCTTGCCAATTTCCAGCACGCGGTCCGCAAAGGTCTTAGCGGTTTTAATCGCGTTGCTTTTGCCGCCGTTAGTATAATTTACATCAATACCCTTGGGGCCGTTTTTCTGTGCAAACTTGCTCATGCTGTACAGGCAGTAGGCCGTAGTTTGCGTGCTCATCCAGCCGCTGCCGCTCATGTCTTTGGCAAGCTTTGTAGCATACTCAAAGGCTTTTGCATCCTTGCCTAATATTATCAGCGTTTCCAGCGCCATGGCACGGTTGCGTTCCGGTGAGCCATAATAATAGTAATGCCTCTGGCTGGTATCATCAAGCGAACTCTGCGCAAGCAATTGCTGCCCGACCGCTTTTTGGCCTGCCAGTGCATAAGCCGCTGCAAGGCGTAAACGTGATTCATCATCTATTGCTACGGTTTCGCGCAGCCTGTTCATACTGCTTAGGTCGGGGCTGCCGGCCAGGGCCAGTGTATACAGCCTGTAGGCCTGGGCAAAATCGTTATGGTAGCCCGCGTCGTGGCGCCATTGCCTTGCCTGGTTTCTCTGGTAGCTGAGCCACTGTTTTTTCATGTTCATGGGTAGCGCGTAGCCTTTTTTCTCGGCTTCTACTATAAAGTGGCCCGCGTAGCTGCTGCCCCAGTCGTCAGCTTCCATTTCGCCCGGCCAGTAGCTAAAGCCACCGGAACCCACCTGGAACTGTTGCAGCTTTTTAATAGCCGCCGTTACATACTTCTGTATCTTGTTTTTGCGGTTCTGGTCGATATCGGCTATGTCTGCCAGGTACAGTTGCGGGAATACTGACGATGTAGTTTGCTCCACACAGCCGTGCGGGTACTGAATCAGGTAATCGAGCCTGCGGTTAAAATCGATACTCGGGAACGACGATACCTCAAGCCTTGCCTTATTGCTGCCTGCTACGCCAAAGGCCTGCCAGTCGAGCGTGCCTGTAGTGCCGGGCTTAAGCACCAGCTCTTGGTAATTTGTGGTAACCGGGTTAGGGTTAACAATATCAAGTTCTACGTCGTAGCTGGCTGTTGCGCTGCCGCTGGATGCCGTAACGGTTATCGTGCCAATTCCCGTAGCGTTAGGTACAACAAGATCAAAGTACACCACTTTTTCATCGGCCCTTTCAAAACGAATCGACTGTGATGCCGTGCCCGACACCTTAAGCCCGGCGTTGGTCTTAACCTGTACCTGCACATTTTTAATCTTGTCTTCCATGGCAAATACCGTTACCGGAAGCGTTACTTTTTCGCCGGGCGTTACCTTCCGAGGGAGGGAAGCCAATAGCATCAGCGGGCTGCGTACCGGCGTGGTCTTTTCTGCCGCACCGTAAGCGCTGTTGCCATCATTGGCTGCTACAACCATGGTGCGTACCGAGCCTATGTATTTAGGCAGTTGTATGTTGTGGACTTTAGTTTGCCCTTTTTCCAGTTTGTACGGACCTAAATATATAACCACAGGCTTAAAGCGGTTGGCTTTTTTCGCCTTACCGCCGCCCAGCGCCTCATCACCGCCTATGCTGAACACCTGGTTGATTTTGCCTCCATAAGCACCGATAACCTGGTCGTATATGTCCCATGTTTTTACGCCCAGTGCTTCTTTAGCATAAAAGGCATCCCAGGCATTAGGGGTTTTAAAGCGGGTGAGGTCAAGCAAGCCTTCGTCTACAATGGCAACGGTGTACGTCATCGCGCGGCCGTTCTTCTCGCTTACTTTAATGCTGGTTTTCTGTTCCGGTTTCAGCACTTCCGGCATGCTTATCTGCGGTTCTAACACCGTGCCTTTATCAATTACCGCTATCGGTACAATGCCGTATAAGCGTATCGGCGAATCATTTTTAGTCGACGCATGCGGTTGTAATAGCGTAATGTTTACATACACATTTGGCGCTAATGCACCGGTAATAGGTATTACCACCTGGGTTTCGCCTTTTTTGGTCTCCGCCCAATAGGTCTTTACAACCTTGCTACCGTTTTCCAATGAAATGAGCGCCCTGCCGCCCTCGCTTGACGGAAAAGATACCGTGCATTTTTCGCCCACAGCATACTTTTCTTTATCGGTAGTAAACATAAGCATGGCGGCTTCCTCGCCGGTACGGTTGCGGTTACGCCCGCTCCAGTATGGGTAGTCTATAGTAACCGCTGTTCCTGCCGAGTGCCCGCTTTGCACATCGGTAACCCTAACTAAATAATTGCCGTATTCTTCGGTTTCGGTCTTGAAATAAAAAGCGCCTTTACCACTTGCATCCGTTACTAATGACTGGCTGTATACCGGCGAATTGCTCACCGCGTTACTGTATGCCGAAACATCGTTACTGGCATCCCACCACCAGCGCCACTCGGTTTTATATACTTTAACGTCTAGCCTGCGGCCCGGTTTTGCCTGTCCGTTTT
Source organism: Flavobacterium sp. RHBU_24 (assembly GCF_046613695.1). Classification (NCBI taxonomy): domain Bacteria; kingdom Pseudomonadati; phylum Bacteroidota; class Flavobacteriia; order Flavobacteriales; family Flavobacteriaceae; genus Flavobacterium; species Flavobacterium sp. RHBU_24. The sequence goes on from NZ_JBKJHD010000017.1 coordinate 76,270, forward strand.
CGTTTACCGCTGCTACTTCAAACTTGTTTGCCTTGCCGGTTTCGAGCATACCGTACTTGTTGCCTTCGGGCGCACGCACGCCTACATAGCTTTCATACGGGCTATAGTTAGCCGATACCACATCGGTACTAAAGTCGCCGCCTTTTTCGTAGGCTTTGGTAATAATGGCCGCCTTAAGCAGGCCGGGGGCGCGCACGTCGAGCTTAGGTGCTACAGATACTTTAGCCACACCATTATCGTCTACCGTGCCACTGAAAATATTTACCTCTTCGCTGCTAAAGCTTTGCGAAGGGTCGTCAAACACATAGTTAGGATAGCCTTTAAATGCGGTTTTCTGGCTCATAAATTTAGCCTGCATTTCTACTTTAAGGCCTTTGGCAATAGCACCGTGCAGCCAGGCCACGCTAACCGTGCCGGTATTTTGTTTATTGGCCGAAAGCATCTGGCCCTCAAAGCTGTTTTTTATTTTTAGCCTGTTTGGCTTGATGGTCTCTATTTTAATGGCCTTATAAAAATGCGCCCCACCAACGGATACCATTGCTTCCCAGCTGCCTGTAGGAGCCGTGCTTTGCGTAGGCACTACAAAGCGGTAATGGTTCAAGTCGTTGCGCTGCTGCGTGCCCTGGTACATCATTTTGCCGTTAGGGTCGCTCAGGCGGATTTTTACAGGGTGTGTAGCCGGAAGTTTGCTCTCCTTATCATTTAGTATGAAACCGATGTACAGCGTATCGCCCGGCCTCCACACGCCCCGCTCTCCATAAATAAAGCCTTTAAGCCCTTTTTGCAGGCTGGTGCCGTCTACCTCAAAGTTACTAACTGACAGTGTGTTGCCCTCCTGTAGTTTTATGTAGGTGGTGTTCTTGTCTTTTTTGACAACAGCAAAGTAGGGCTTCTTGTCACTATTAAGCGTTGCTGTACCGTCTATATCCGTTTGCGCAGATGCCACAAGCTGCTGTTGATAGTTGTACAGCTCTACCTTAGCACCGCCAATGGTTTTAGTACTGGTAATGCTGGTAACAGCAAAGAAGAAACTGTTGTTGTCGCCTTTCTTAACGATAACACCCAGGTCGCTGGCCAATACGTTAGTCTCTACTTTACGGTCGTAATAGTATGACGTACTGCACGGGTTGTCGCGCTGCTCCCAGTCGTAATCGTCGTGATAGTAGTCATTGTCTTCATATTCGGTAAAATCTTCGGGCTCATTGTCTTCATCAGATTCCTCCTCAGTTTCTGTAGCACTTGCCGTGCCGCTGTCATCGCATTTATACAGCGAATAAGACCTGCGCATCGACATCTCAATATGGTAAATAGCGCCGGGTTCGGGCTGCACAAGTTTTGATAAATCTATGGCGTAGGCATTCCACTTACCGTAGTTCAGCATTTTGTTGCTGTTCAGCACCATTTTGGTCTGGGCTATGGGCAATGCCACATCGCGCAGGCTGTAGCTTTCTTCATTCAGGTTATTATCCTGGAGGAACTGTAATACGTTGCTCTCAAAAATACGGTATACGCGCACGTCTACGGCACTAAGGTTTACGGCCTCAAAATTCAGCTTAAGGTTGCTGGAGGCCGGCAATATGTTACCATTCTTTATAAAACGCACCTGTGGGTTTAATTGCTCAAAGGTTATATTTTCAGTGAATGCTTTTTTGGTTTTAAAGCCTTCCGTACTCTCAATGCCCTGGAATACCTCTACAAGGAAATTACCATTAAGAGGTTCAGAGAAAAATACCTTAAGCAGGTTACCGTCGGTAGAGAAGGTCATGTTTTGCACATTCGCTACCGACACCAGTCCGGCAAAATCCTGGTCTTTGCGCACGGGGTCGCTAAAGTTTACAAGCAGCGTCTGGTTGTCGCCTTCAGCGGCTTCGGCGCTCAGCACCTTAAAGTTATCCTTACCGGGAATGGTATATTCTTCGTTGCCCTCGCTCTCAATATCGTAAGGCTTGCCGTTCCAGTTTATAGTGATTTTACTGTCCTGTGCCTGGCGCTGTATGCTGTCTATAATAAAGTTAAACAACGTGCCTGAGCCATCCTGCCCCTCAAAACGTATGGGCAGCTTGTGCCCGTTCTGGGTAGCAGATACCACTTTTTTGGCTGTGGCAAGGTCGAGGTAATCGGCTGATTTAAGCACCGCGTTAAGAAACTGTGTATCGCGGTTATAGCTTTGCAGGTCGGCCGTGGTAACTATAAGGTCCTGCTTGAGGGTTTTAACGCGGAATTTGAAATCGGCCAGCGGGGCAGGCACGTTTATAAATTTAGAAAGGTGCAGGGTAACCCGGTATTCGGTATCCTGCTCCAGTTTTTTAGTTGGCCTGAAGGCGATGCTGTTATCATCCAGCCACACCACTTTACCATCTGCCGATGGCGAAACACTAAAATAGCTGTCATCTAATTCCTGCCCGGCCTGCCACTCTTTTTTGGCAAACGCGAGCCCCACTTTAATATCGGATCGGGTACTGACTACCCCCGACGAAAAATTTGTAATGTAATCACGGTAAAGCGTAAAATCTGAATCGAAATCTGCTGCTGATTCATTGTTGCAGGAATAGAAAAGCATTGTGGCGACCGCACAGAGCAGCACCAGCTTTAGTGTTTTCATGGTGTAAACAGTTGGTTAAAAAGTTAAGGTATAAAAAATTTTTGTTTTGGCAGAAGGCCGGCCTGTTAAAAGATGCACGGGGGAATGAAAAACAAGCCACAGGAGGGTACAGCAAATGAGGAGAAAGGCTCCCACAAAAGCAAAACAGAACAACCATGTGAACGTATTAAAAACCTTTGTGAACCTGATGGTTAACCACCCTCATTTCCGCTATAACATGCAATATTATCTAAATATTGTGCACAAAATAAAAAAAAATGAAAATAATTTTTCGATAAAAAAATATAACTGATAATCAGTTGTTTACAAATCTCTTCGTTCTTTCAAAAATGCTTTGATGTTTAACTAAAAAACCCATCTTAAGAGATGGGCTATAATTCTAATGAGAAAGTTTTAAAGAAGATAGTTCTGCACCTAATTTATGGAGCGCATCTTCTAATTTTTTAATGCTTTCAGTTCTTGGTTTTCTATGCCCTGTGGCATAATGATGAAGTTGCTTTTGATTTATACCTGTGAGTTTTTCAAGAGCAGGATTATTGAACAGACGTTTATAATAATCAAAAAAACTCTGAATATCATAGCTGTATTCTATCTCATACTCATTCTTCAAAATATCCGGGATATTTTCCGGAGCATTATACTCTTTTAAAAGGCGAATAGCATCTTCAACCGATTTTTTAGTTTCCTCGACAGATTCCCCTCCAGCATACACTCCTTCTACATTTTCAGCAAATGCTGAATATAGGTCATTAGTACGCTCAATGACAATCTTTACGATTTCCATATTAATCTATACATTTTAAAATTTCAAATATTATATAATTGAGGTGCCCGATTATTAAAGCCCCATCTCTTTCTTAATTTTACTTAGCAGCCCTGTTCCAACCTCTTTTGGACCATGAAAGGGTACGGGATAAGTCTTACCGTTTTTTTCATAAATATAGTGGCTGCCTTCTGTGCGAATGTGAATCCATCCGGCTTTCTTTATACTACGATGTAATTCGCTTGACTTCATCCGAATGTCTTATATATAGAAATCTTGTCATGGTAAATTAGTTAAGTTATTTGATTGTCAACTCACCAAAGATATATAATTATATATTAACCGGCAAACAAAAGATAACTTTTTGTATATCATTAACAATTTTACGAACCCCTCCGTTCCCTGAAAAAAGCTTTGATAAGTTCGCCGCATTCGGCTTCCATAATACCGGTGATTACTTCAGTTTTAGGGTGCAGCTTCCCGCCCATTGCGGTGTAGCCCCGGTGGGTATCATGAGCGGCATACACGACCCTGCTCACCTGGCTCCAGTAAAGGGCGCCGGCACACATCTGGCAGGGTTCCAGCGTTACATACAGCGTACATCCGGTAAGGTATTTCCCTCCCAAAAAACCAGCCGCTGCGGTTATAGCCTGCATCTCGGCATGGGCAGTAACATCAGTAAGGAGCTCGGTAAGGTTGTGGGTTTTTGCAATAACACGATTATCTACAACAACCACAGCGCCCACGGGTATTTCGCCCTTACTGTAAGCAGCCTGAGCTTCCTGGTAGGCTTTCTTCATAAAATACTCGTGGGTAAAGATGTTTTCCATGGGAGTAAGGATAATCAATTTGGCATCTCCCTTCCGGATGCCTCATTTAGGTGCAAATGAGTTAAAGGTTTACTATACAATCAGGCTTTCATACGATTTTTTTGCAGCCTCGTAGCCTATATTAAAAATCTCATCCATCTTTTGCTTGTTGGTCTCAAAGGTGCTGTACAGCGCCAGTTCATCAGGGCTGATAACCCAGTCGCACAGTGTAAACTTCTGCATGTTGCTGTTAGCCGAAAGCAGGTCGTACGCCCGGGTGGTAACGGCTTTAATAGAGCGCAGGTCGTCTTTATCTATTTTTTGTATCGGGCTTACATAAATACCTATGTTAGCGTCACAACGGCCCTGCAACACATCGGTAGGGAAGTGGTTTACAATGCCGCCATCGCCATACAGCCGCCCGTCTATTTCATAAGGCGATATGATACCGGGGAAAGCTGATGAGGCCAGTACGGCATCGGCAATTTTAATTTCGTCGCCAAAGATCCTCAGCTTGCCCGAAACAAGGTCGGTTGCGGTAAGGTGCATGTCATATGGCAGGTCTCCTAATGTAGATTCGCCAAAAATATCATTAAAATAATCCCGGAACGAAGAAGAGTCTATAAATCCAGGCTTGCGAAAGGTAAAATGCTTCCAGTGAAAAAAATAAATGGACTTAAAAAACTCCAGTATTTCTTCCGGTTGTTTGCCCCATGCATATAAAGATGACACTATGGCACCCGAGCTGGTTCCGGCTATCTGGCGGGGCTTAATCCCCTCTTCATCAAAAAACTTTAAAACGCCCGCGTGGGCTATACCTTTGGTCCCGCCGCCCGAAAGCGTGAGCCCAATGGTTTTTCCATCAAATTTCATCAGGTGTGTGATTTGCCTGCCTAAATTACAGTTTTTTACCGAATGGCGTTTTTTTTGCTATATAAAAAATAATTAAAAGTTTTAAGTAATGACAACTACAGATGCCATAATACAGCAAAGCCTTAGCAACAGCTTTACTTATGCCGGTTACCGCCAGCATGTTACCACGCTGCTTGAGCAGGGGCTTAGTACAGGCGCAACCCAAAGTGAGGCGCTTACCCACTATACCACGCTTAACGAAGCTCGCATGAACCGCCTGGATAAAACCATCCACCTTCCCGATGAAATTTTAGACAAACTGCAACATCTTGACAAAACCTACACGTTCCTGGTTATTACCGAAGGCTGGTGTGGCGATGCTGCGCAGATAGTGCCGGTTATTAACAAGATGGTGAATGCATCTGATAAAATAGAAATGAAATTAGTACTGCGGGATGACAACCCCGAACTTATGGATGCTTACCTTACTAACGGTGCCCGCTCTATACCTAAACTTGTGGTTTTAGATGCCGAAACACAAACGCCGGTAGCCAGCTGGGGCCCGCGGCCTGAAGGCGGTACTAACCTTATTAAAGAAGCTAAAGAACGTGATGGCGTGGTTACTGATGAAACCAAAACCGATTTGCAAAAATGGTACCTGCACGATAAAGGTTTAAGCACCATGAGTGAGATAATTGAAAAATTAAATTAAATTTGCTTTGAACCAACCAAAGCATACACATGTACAGATTTTTGATTTTTGTGCTTTTTATTACTTCAGCTTATGGGCAGGAAAAAGGCTATACCCTGCCGTTGGGCGACTGGGTGGTAGTTAATACTACTTTAAAAGACGGCAGTAAAATACTTGCCGCTACTATTGAAGATTCAGACTATAAAGAATACAGGATAGAGAAAAAGAAACTGTGCATTGCATTTGACGCCGTCCACAGAAATAACTTAGATGAATCTTCGTGCCTGGGGTATAACGCCCTGCCCAATAATATATTCCGAACCTCGGCCTATAAATTTTATACCATCGAAAAGGTTACTGCCGATACGCTGGTGTTTTCGCAGAAGGATGACAAAGAATTTCAGGACAAGCTGCACCGCTATACTATGGTGCGGCGCGAGGTACTGGTGGCGAAGGAAAAAGAAAAATATAGCGGACAGGCTACCATAAGGGCAAGCAAATATTTTTCTCCTGCGTGCGATTCCTGGTTTGAAAACGATCTTTATAAAGCATTTAAGCGCAACCTCAGGGAGTTTGCCATCGTAGGAAAAATTGTTTTCCATCCAAAACTAAAAACGCTCGAAACCGTAATTACCGCATCGCAGCTACAGGACGCTGATGGTGTGGCTACAGTAAAAAAATTACTGGATAAAAGCTATAAGCACTGGGACCTTAACGAATTTGCGGCTTATGATACTGTAGAGCTTCCGTTTGTGCTGATGAGCCAGGACAACTATTTTTACCACAGCATACGTTTCCATTATTTTACAAATGATATTGACGCGGTACGTTTAAAACAGGGAGGCTCGGTATTTGACAAGGGCCTGAGTAAAGTGGCCTTTGATGAGGGTTTGCAGGCGATTACCAAGAACGACTTTAAAGAAGCGATTGAGTTATTTGAGTATGCTTACCAGCTGGACCCGCTGAATATCGACGCGATTTACAACAAGGCTGCCATGCTTTATAAATCAGGAGACACCGAAAATGCCTGCCTCACCTGGAAAGAAATAGCCGATATGGGCCAGGCCGAAGCCGCCACCATGGTAAAAACGTATTGTAATAAGTAAGGGGCTTTTTGGCGCAACGACAATGCGAGGTATGAAGCAGGTTACAAGGATAAGCAATAAGTAACCTTGTTTTATGAGATTGCTTCAGTCGTTCCTCCTTCGCAATGAACTGTGTTTATATGCAAGATAAATTTAAGTTATTTTCATTGTAATATTTTTTG